>JAKAOC010000449.1:656-2903 GCA_021823385.1 Actinomycetes bacterium | reverse complement strand
AAGCGCGGCCTTCACCTCCGCCACTCCCGCCGCAGGGTCGACTCCGAAGGTGGTCGGCGCCACCACTGACACCTATAACGCACCGCGGATGGCCGGGCTCCTCAATGGCCCGCTCACTCTCAACAAGCCGATCGTCGGCATGGCGGCGACACCGGGCGGCAAAGGTTACTGGCTCGTCGCCGCCGACGGTGGCGTCTTCACCTTCGGGAATGCCGTCTTCTACGGCTCGATGGGCGGAACCCGCCTCAACCAGCCGATCGTCGGCATGGCGGCCACGCCGAATGGCCAGGGTTACTGGCTGGTCGCGGCGGACGGAGGGGTCTTCAGCTTCGGCAACGCGAGCTTCTACGGCTCGATGGGCGGAACCCGCCTCAACAAGCCCGTCGTCGGCATGGCGGCCACGCCGAATGGCCAGGGTTACTGGCTGGTCGCGGCGGACGGAGGGGTCTTCAGCTTCGGCAACGCGAGCTTCTACGGCTCGATGGGCGCCACCCGCCTCAACCAGCCGATCGTCGGCATGGCGGCCGACCCTGCCACGGGCGGATACTGGATGGTGGCCGCGGACGGAGGGATCTTCAGCTTCGACGCACCCTTCTTCGGTTCGATGGGCGCCACCCCGCTCAACAGGCCTGTCGTCGGCATGGCGGCCACTTCGGACGGCAAGGGATACTGGATGGTGGCCGCGGACGGAGGGATCTTCAGCTTCGGCAACGCGAGCTTCGAAGGCAGCGAGAGCGGCCAGGCAACCTCCAACGTCGTGGGCATGGCGGCCAGTGGGACCAACTCCTACTACATGGCCGGCAGCGACGGCTCCAGCTACCTGCTGAACCCGACCACGCCGCAGACGGCCCCCTCGATCGGAACGTCGAACAGCGCCTCGCTGGTCCCCTACACCGGCACCACCTGGAACACCTTTGGGCTGTCACCGGACAACAACATCACCTTCCCGTCCAGCGGCACCCCGATCGACCAGAGCGTCCCTGCCAGCGGCTCCTACGGGTTCCTGGTGACCGAGCCGAACTCATCGCTCCCGGTTCGCTACAATCCGTGCGCGACCATTCACTACGTGGTGAACGTGAGCCAGGCTCCGAGCTACGGCCTGCAGCTGGTTCAGAACGCCTTCCAGGAGATCTCACAGGCTACCGGAATCCAGTTCGCCTTCGACGGGACTACCACCGAGCTTCCCACCTCCACCCGTTCCGCCTACGTGAACGGAAGCCCAAACCCCATCCTGGTGGCCTGGGAGGCGAACGGCCAGACCGACTACCTGCCCCAGAGCAACAGCAGCGGCACCGTGGTCGGAATGGGCGGATCGGTGTACATCTACAACTCCACGGCCGGGCAGTTCCAATATGTGAGCGGCCAAGCGGCGATCTCCTCCAACTACCCGCTTACGGAAAACGAGGAGATCCACTTGGTCCTGCACGAGCTGGGGCACGTGATCGGCCTCGGCCACACCAGCTGGACCAACCAGATCATGTACCCGGTGGACGAGTCCTCCCCCATCACCTACGGCTCCGGCGACCTTCGCGGCTTGGCCGAGCTGGGTATGGCGGAAGGCTGCCTCCCATAGCGCAGGGCCGATCGGCGCTGTAGCCTACCAACTCATGAACCTTGAGATCTCCGACAAGTCCGCTCTGGTGACCGGAGGCTCGTCCGGTCTCGGCCTGGCAACCGCCAAAGCTCTCGCCGCCGAAGGCGTGAGGGTGGCCATCGCGTCACGCTCCGCCGACAAGCTGGGGCGGGCCCTGGCCGAGCTGCCACCCGGCTCCGCCGCCTTCCAAGCCGACCTCTCCTCCGCAACGGCGGCCACCGCCCTTCTGGATGAGGTGCGGCGCGACTTCGGGAGCCCCGACATCCTGGTGGCCAACGCCGGCGGCCCCCGCCCGGGAGGATACGCGGCTGTCACCATGGACGACTACCGGGCGGCGATAGAGCAGAACCTGCTCTCGATGATCGCCCTGTGCAACGGGGTGGTCGGGGAGATGCGCGCCAGGGGATTCGGGCGTATCATCGCCGTCACCTCCCTTTATGTGAAACAGCCCAGCCCGGAGCTGATCCTCTCCAATACGGCACGCACCGGGTTGACTGCCTATCTGAAGACCCTTTCCGTGGAGGTGGCCGCCTTTGGAGTGACCGTCAACTCGCTGCTGCCCGGCCTGCACCGCACCGAGCGCTTGATCGCGCTCTCGGGCGAGGACGCCCAGAGCCGCGCTGAGGCGCTGGTGCCGGCAAAGGCGCTCGGGG
>JAKAOC010000449.1:0-646 GCA_021823385.1 Actinomycetes bacterium | reverse complement strand
GTCCCTCCGAAGGGACGCCGGGATTGATAGCCTGCTTTGAGCCGCAGTAATCCCCCGACCAAGGAGAGCACATGGTCAGACACCTCGCCCTTTTCAAGTTCCGCCCCGACCTTGGCCAAGCAGAGGTGGCCGCCATCGCCGCTGCGGTGGAGGAATTCCTGAGCGGTTATCGCGGCCTCGTCAAGGCGGTCCACGGAAGTGACCTGAAGCTGCGCGAGGGCAACTTCGACTACGCGGTCAGTGTCGACTTCGAGAGCATGGATGACTACCGTGCCTATGCCGCCGACCCGGCTCACCTGGAGATGATAGCCAAGAACCTCACGCCTAACACGCTCGCGCGCGCGGCGGTTCAGCTGGAGTACTAGCCGGCGGCCGCCACCGGCCTGAAACCGGAGACCTGCAGGCGCCCACCTTCTGCGACCACGGCGGTGGCCAGTACACGCTCCCTCTCGAGTTCGCCCACGACCTCATCGGCCTCGAGCCGTTCGAGGCCCTCGAAGGTCTTTGCATAGCTTTCGAAGGAAAGCGGGAGGTTCGTGGGCGCGAACCCGGCCAGCAACGTGGCCAGCCGGTCCTCTTCGCCACGCAAAGCCTCCCGCAGGAGCTCGATCCTCCCTTGCACCTCCGAGAGCGACTCCAGCAGGAT
>JAKAOC010000448.1 GCA_021823385.1 Actinomycetes bacterium | reverse complement strand
TACCTCAAACAGACGCATCAGCACGTTCCCATAGAGGGCGTGTATCTCGTTGTAGATGCGCGGGAAGCTGAGCATCGATACGTCAACGATGTGCAGCAGTAGGAACATCAGAACCAGAAAGCCGGTCACGCGATGGAGCACGAAGGCCCATTGGCCGGTCTTTCCCTTGTACAGGGTTGATTCCGGGCTCATCTGGGCGACCTCCGCACCCAGCGGTTGCCCCACATCGTGGTGGAAACCACGAACAACGCGAAGGCCACTACCACCAGGGTGACGACGGCGAGCGCGATAGCGAACAAAACCTGCGCTGTACTCACGCAATAGAAACTAACGCTTTCGGGCGTTCAGCTCAAATTTCCGCCTCGGGCGCCGAAATTCCACTGGCGCCGCGCAAATAGGGAGCGAGAACAGGAGGCAGCGCGACGGAGCCGTCGGCCTCGCGCCCGGCCTCCAAGATGGCCGCGATGACTCGCGCCCAAGCAAGGGCCGAGCCGTTGAGCGTATGGACGAATTCGACGCTGCCACCCGGCTCGGTACGGTACCGCACGTTGGCCCGCCTGGCCTGATAGTCGCCAAACCAGGAAACCGACGAGACCTCGAGCCAGCGGTCGACACCTGGCGCATACACCTCCAGATCGAAGGTCCGCCGTGAAGAAGCTCCAAGGTCGCCCGTGCAGAGGTCGAGCACACGGTAGGTCAAGCCGAGCCGGCGCAGGAGGTTCTCGGCTCGGGAGAGAATCTCGGCGTGCATCTCCTGGGCCTGGGCAGGCGTCGCATAGATCATCAGTTCGACCTTGTCGAACTCGTGCAAGCGCAGTAGGCCACGGGTGTCACGGCCGGCCGAACCCGCCTCCCGCCGGAAGCAAGGCGTCGCCGCTGTCATCTTCAGAGGCAGCTGGTCCGCGTCAAGGATCTCGTCCCGGGCCATGGAGGTGAGAGGCACCTCGGCCGTGGGAATTGCCCAGAGATCGTCGCGCTCCATCTGGTAGGCATCGTCGGCGAACTTGGGAAGATGGCCGGTCGAGATCATCGTCTCGCGCTTCACGAAGGTGGGCGGGCGGATCTCGAGAAACGAGTCGGAATGCTCGTCGAGAGCGAACGATGTCAGGGCCCGGATGAGCCTGGAACCCATGCCCTTGTAGAGGGGAAACATGCTGCCGGATAGCTTGGCGCCACGTTCCAGATCCAGGATTCCAAGTTGGGCACCGATCTCCCAATGCGGCACCCTCTTGTATGGCGGGTAGTCGAGCTTCGGCGTCTCGGCACTCGATCCGCCGTCGGGGGACCAGTAGCGGACCACGACGTTATCATTTTCGCCGTTACCGATCGGGGCGTCCGGAGAAGGAACATTGGGGATAACCAGCCACAGTTCCTTGCGGCGGCTCTCCAATTCGGCAGCCTGGTCGGCGAGGGCTTCCAGCTCGGCACCGAGGCGGCGGCTCTCCCCCTTCAGGCGCTCGGCCTGGGCCGTCTCCTTGTTTCTGTAGGCCTCTGCGACACGCCGAGAGGTCTCGTTGACACGTGAGCGCAGCTCGTCCCTGGAGGACACGGCTTCCCGGTAGGCGGCGTCCAGCCCCGCCAGCTCTTCGACCATGGAAATCTCGACGCCGCGGCGGCCGAGCAGTTCTTTCACCAGGGCCGGGTCTTCCCGCAGGCCACGTATGTCGATCATCGAAATGAAAGGCTAGCTTCTTAACCCGTGCCATCTATCGAAGTAAATGACCTGTGGGTCCGCTACGGGGAGCGTGACGCGGTGAGGGGCGTGAGCCTCGCGGTCGAGCCCGGCAAGATCCTTTGCGTGCTCGGACGCAATGGGGCGGGCAAGACCTCCACCATCGAGGCCATAGAGGGCTACCGGAAGATCGCCAAGGGAACCGTGCGCGTGCTTGGCATGGATCCTGTGCGCGAGCATCGCGAACTCGTAAAGAAGATAGGCGTAATGCTGCAGGTCGGCGGTATCTACCCGAGGATGAACCCTCGCCAGGCACTTGACCTCTACGCAGGCTTTTACGACAACCCCGTCCCCGTCGATGAGGTGATCACCCTGGCGGCGCTCGGCTCTGCGCAAAAGACACCGTACCGATTTCTCTCCGGCGGAGAAAAGCAGCGCCTTGCTTTGGCGCTGGCTCTCATCGGCCGGCCGAGCGTACTCTTCCTGGACGAGCCCACAGCCGGCGTGGATGCCGCCGGCAAGCAACAAATCCGCACCGCCGTGGCCGACATGGCGCGAAACGGGGTTGCCGTATTGCTCACGACTCACGAATTGAACGAGGCCGAGCGCCTGGCTGACAACGTCGCGGTAGTCGACGAGGGACGAATAGTCGCCGAGGGAACACCATCCGCGCTGAGAGAGCGCTTCGGCAAGCAGACGGTGGCGTTTCGCACCTCCGCCGCCATCGACGTGGCGTCTTTCTCCCAGCGTCTCGGGCTTTCCGTGACCGCTATGGGGGACAACAGATACAAGCTGGGCGAGGAGGCGCCTGCGAGCGTCGTCGGCTCGATAACCACCCTGCTCGCGGAAGACGGTGTCGACTTGATCGAGATGAACGCCGGACGAGGCTCGCTGGAGGACGTCTTCCTCGAGATCACGAACGGCGAAGCTTGAGCGGCGGGGATTCGGCAGGAACGGCGCAGTTTCGAGGAAGAGGAAAGTTGGCTGCACACCCTTACCAGGCCCAGGCCAAGGCGGAGATCCGCCTTTCTATGACGCAGTACGAGTCACTGCTGGTCACCTTTGGGATACCGCTACTGTTCCTTGTCGCGTTCTCCCTGATCAAGGTGCTCCCCCTCCCCCACGGGGTGCTCAAGCCAGTCGCTTTCCTGGTTCCTGGCACCATCGCTTTGGCCGTAATGGCAACCGGAATGGTTTCACTTGGCATCGCCACCGGAGTTGAGCGCTCTTACGGCGTTCTGA
>JAKAOC010000447.1 GCA_021823385.1 Actinomycetes bacterium | reverse complement strand
GGGCCAAATTACCTTCCCGCTTCTAGCCCACAGTCGGCTTGGCGCAAATGCAGGAACAATTGGCACGCTTGGCACCACGGCGGGTGCGGTCATGGTTCTGGCTGCCTGGGTGCTCGCCACCAAGCTGGCAACCCGACGAGCCGCCTCCGTAATCGCCGTGGGTACGGCGATATTGGCCGTTGGGCTCTTCATTATCGGCTCGGCGTCATCGTTGCTTCAGCTGACAGTCGGTCTCGTGTTCCTCGGCATCGCAGGAGGCGTAACACCGTCGAGCCTTGCTACCGCGATTGCCGGCGTGGACCGCGCCCAACGCGAGCGCCAGCTGGCGATCTACGCAACAGTTCTTAGCGCCAGTCTCGCCGCAGGGCCACTTTTGGAGGCAGCAATCCTCTACGTGGCCAACCAGGACGTACGAGTTGCGTTCTTCGCCTTCACGGCGCTGCCGATATTGGCTATCTCCCTCGGTTTGAGGACCAGACGAGAACGGGCCTCGCTATCGTCTCACCCCACCCCTGAACAGAGCCCAAATCCTCCGCTCGATCCAAAGGATCCCTACCCAACGGCCAAGTCGGTACTAGGCCGTAGTTCCCCCCGGCTATCACGTTTTTGACGTCGCGCATCACCCCTGAGCTGGACTCAGATGGCCTGAAGGGGGAGATGATGTAGTCATGTAGTAGACGGCAGATGCGCTTGATGAGTATACGCCGATGGGCTATACTGTCGTCATGTACATTGTGCGGGTGCCGAACCGTGGCTCCCCGCCGGCGGTTCTGCTGCGGGAGAGCTATCGCGAGGATGGCAAGGTGAAGAACCGCACTCTGGCCAACCTGTCACACTGGCCCGAGGACAAGATCGCGGCCGTGCAAGCGGCGCTGGGCGGCAAGACGCCACCTTTGGCACTTCAAGGCGCCTTCGAGATATCCCGCAGCCTGCCCCACGGACACGTGGCGGCGGTGCTGGGGACGCTACGCCGTCTCGGGCTCGATGAGGTGATCTCCTCGGAGCCCTCGCGGATGCGCGATCTCGTCACTGCCATGGTCTGTGCCCAGGTGATCGCACCGGCCTCCAAGCTCGCCATGGCGCGGGGGCTCCGAGCCGAGACGGCCGGCTCCTCCTTGGGGGAGGTGCTCGGGCTATCGGGTTGTGACGAGGATGACTGCTACCAGGCGATGGACTGGTTGGGCTCCCGCCAGGAAGCCATCGAGGATGCGCTTGCCCGTCGTCACCTGAGCGGGGGCACCCTGGTCCTCTACGACGTCTCCTCGGCCGCCTTCGAGGGACGGACATGTCCTCTCGGAGCCCTGGGCCATCCCAAAGACGGCGTGCGCGGACGCCTGCAGATCGTCTACGGCCTGCTATGCGCCAGAGACGGGACCCCGGTGGCGATCGAGGTCTTCTCGGGCAACACCGCAGATCCCAAGACCGTTGGCGCTCAGGTGCAAAAGCTGCGTGCGCGCTTTGGGATCACCAGCGTCTGTCTGGTCGGGGACCGGGGCATGCTCACCAAGGCGCGCTTGAGGGAGGACCTCCAACCGGCGGGACTCGACTACTTGACCGCCCTGCGCGCACCCGAGATAAAGGCCCTCACCGAGAGCGGTGCCATTCAGCTCGGGCTCTTCGATGAGACCGACCTCTTCGAGATCGTCCACCCCGACTTTCCCGGCGAGCGCCTGGTGGCCTGCAAGAACCCGCTCCTGGCCACCGAACGCGGGAGGAAGCGGGAATCGCTGCTTGAGGCCACGGAGACCGAACTGGCCAAGATCGCCGCCGCCGTGGCCAGGGAGCGCCGGCCACTGCGGGGCGCGGACAAGATCGCCCTCAGGGTTGGGAAAGTCATCAACCGGTACAAGATGGCCAAGCACTTCGACTTTCAGATCTCAGACGACGCCTTTGGCTTTTCCCGCAGGCAGGAGGCGATCGCCGCCGAGGCGGCCCTGGACGGGATCTACGTGCTGCGCACCAGCCTGGGTGAAGAGGCGTTCGCCACCGAGGAGGTGGTCTCCTCCTACAAGGCACTCAGCCATGTCGAGCGGGCCTTTCGCGCCTTCAACACCGACCTCGACATCCGCCCCATCCGCCACAGGACCGAAGCGCGGGTGCGGGCCCACGTCTTTTTGCGCATGCTCTCCTATTACGTGAGCTTGCACATGGAGCGTGCTCTGGCTCCGATGCTCTTCAGGGACGACGATAAGGCCAGCGCCGAAGCCGCCCGGACGAGCCCGGTCGCCCCGGCTCAGCGTTCGGCGGCAGCGCACAAGAAGGCGGCCACGAAAGTGACTCCCGAATACCTGCCGGTCCACAGCTTCGCAACCCTGCTTTCCGACCTGGCGACGATAGCCGCCAACCGGATCGCTCCGGCGGACTCGAGGCTTGAGGGCTTCACTCTCATCACCACACCTACGCCCGTCCAGAAACGCGCCTTCGAACTCCTCGGCGTCTCGCACCGCCTCGGCTACCTGTAGTCAGGACGGAAGCGGGAAGCCCCAGGTCACAGCCTCATCACGACCAGCGCGGGGGGAACTTCGGCCTAGATACCGTGACCGCCGCTCGCACGGCGGAGGATTCTGCACACAAGTCGGCACACGATTGGTCGGCCTTCCTTAAAAGCAAACAGGAGGCGGGTGCAACCCGCCTCCTGTTTGCAATGGCTTGTGTGGATCTTGCCTCTGGGGCCGCTAGCCCTGGGCGAATTCCTGGACCATGTCGTGGGCCACGTTGTCCCGATACTGCACCGGTGGTGACTTCATAAAGTAGGCCGAAGGGCCAAGCAGCGGTCCACCGATACCACGGTCAGCGGCCAGCTTCGCGCAGCGAAGGGCGTCGATTATGACACCTGCCGAGTTGGGTGAATCCCACACCTCGAGCTTGAGCTCCACGTTCAACGGGACGTCGCCGAAGTTGCGACCCTCGAGGCGGATGTAAG
>JAKAOC010000446.1 GCA_021823385.1 Actinomycetes bacterium | reverse complement strand
CATGACCCTTGGCGAGTTCCTGCGCAACAAGCGCATGCTCAAGCTGGCTCTGGGAACCGCCGGCACCTGGTTCCTTTTCGACTACGCGTACTACGGCAACACCCTCTCGCTTCCCAGCATTTTGAAAGAAGTCGCCCCACACGCCACCATGCAGTCGAAACTGGTGTGGACCCTGGGCATCTTCGTAGTCTTTGCTCTTCCCGGCTATCTGCTCGCGGTGGCCAAGATGGACCGCATTGGCCACAAGCGCCTCCAGTACATCGGCTTCGCCGTCATGGCGGTATGTTTCGGCGCCCTTGGAATTTTCTCCAACCTCACCACATCGGTTTTGCCGTTCCTGGCCATCTTCGGCCTCTCCTACTTCTTTGTCGAGTTCGGCCCGAATACCACCACCTTCGTCATGCCTTCCGAGGTCTTCCCGGTGAGCATGCGCACCACCGGTCACGGGCTCGCGGCAGGCATCGGAAAGCTGGGTGCCTTTATCGGTGTCTTCCTGGTTCCGGCGTGGCAAGCGGGTCTCGGCCTCGGCGGCATGCTCCTGGTAGCCGCAGGCGCCGCGGTGCTTGGTTTCCTTCTCACGGCTATCCTGCCCGAGCCCGCACGACGCTCACTCGAGGAGCTTTCCGGGGAGGGATGACCCCTCTTGGCCACGCCACCAGCGCTGGCGTGGCTAGTGTTGTTGCATGCGACCTACCGAGCTGGCCGGCAAGGCATTGGCCGCATTCGATGGATTCCAAGCCAGGCACAAAGCGGTCGCCTTTTCCGTAGCCGTGTCAAAGAAGTTCGGGGAGGATCGCGCCGGCGGCATGGCGGCGCTGCTTGCCTACTATGGCTTCTTCGCCCTTTTTCCCCTCCTCCTCGTACTCGTCACGGTGCTCGGCTTCGTACTGCAGGGTCACCCCGCGCAGCAGGCTTCCGTTCTCGCGACGGCCAAGCGCAACTTCCCCTCGCTGGCCGGATACCTGAAGGTCGGGTCGATATCCGGCAGCGGGCTCGCACTTGGCATAGGAATACTGGCCGCCCTATGGGCCGGGCTGGGCGTTGCAGGAGCGGCGCAGCAAGCTATGAACACGATCTGGAGCGTGCCAAGGGACGACCAGCCGAACATGTGGAAGTCTCGGCTGCGAAGCCTCGCCCTGCTAGCTACGCTTGGCAGCGCGCTTGTCCTGTCCACCGCCGCTTCCGCCCTCAACGGTATCGGAGGCAGTTTCGCGGTGCTCTTCACACTGGTGGGAACCGTCGCGCCGCTGGTCCTCAACCTAGCCCTCTACCTGCTCGCGTTCCGACTGCTGACGGTCGAACCACTTAGTGGGCGCGACGTGCTCCCAGGCGCTGTGGCAGGCGCCGTTACCTGGACTCTGCTGCAGTGGCTCGGCGGCTACTACACCCGCCACGTCATCGCGCATGCGAGCCATATCTACGGGACTTTTGCGGTGGTCATCGGACTTCTGGCCTGGCTCCACCTGGGTGCGCAGACCACCCTTTACGCAGCCGAGGCGAACAGCGTCCTACGCGGCAAGCTGTGGCCACGGCGTCTGACCACACCGAGCGTGGAGGTGCAGACCGAGCCCGATAACGCGGAGACCGGGCGCAACTGAGGTGTAGGGATCTACCGAAGGACGCCCTTGACTTGCTCCTCCGTCGGAGTCCCAGAGGTTGCCGGCAGGACTCCTCCCCTGCTCACCACGTCGATACCGGTCGGGGGTCCTCGATTGGGTGAACGTTCTCGAAGAAGGCGGTCGTCCGTATTTCGATCACATCCCCGACGACGCTAAGCGCCGCGAAGATGCCGTCGTTACCAGGCAAATCCCTCACCTACTCATGCCGCCGGTCCAGGAGGGTCGACCCCGGAAAGAGGCCGTAGCTATCGGCCCACTCTTTCACGACGTGGAGATTCGTGTCGCTCTCATCAGTGATGAGGGCTGTGGCTAGGCGCGACTTTCGTCCGCACTCCTGGGTCGCTCCCGCTGCCACGGCATCAAAGACTCGAACGGCTTTCCGCGGCTCCGGCACCATGTCCAGGTCGAGACCAAAATCAAGGTCAGGATGCAGCGAATGTAGGTCGGGGAGCTGGCCTACCGGTTCCACCGCCTTCTCCCAGCGATTCGGCGGGTAGTCGCATTTCGCGATGAGGCGTCGGACCTTTGATCACGTCGTAGAATGCGGCCGCTGAAGCACCCAGACCGAGTTGATCGTGCCGCTCGTTGTCATCGCGCATTTCCTTGGCCAGCTTGACCATGATCTGGGCGGTTTTCCGCCGCCCGCTTTGAGCCAATAGCGCTACCGCCGCCATGGGTTCACCGGCGCCTGCGGGCAGTGGGCTACCCGGCCTCCTCCTCGCCCACTCCCAGGGCGGGGAGGGCGTCGATCAGCTTTACGGTGTAGGGATCCTGGGGGTGCTGGAGCACCTTGGCGGTCTCACCGCGTTCCACGATCTTCCCCTGGTTTAGAACCAGAAGCTCGTCGGTGATGATTCTCGCGCTCAACAGATCGTGCGTAATGTAAAGCATGCTCAAGCCGTGTTCCCTCTGCAGATCGGCAAGGAGGCGGAGTATGCCGGCTCTAAGCGATACATCGAGCATGGAGACGGGCTCGTCCGCCACCAGCAGCTCCGGCTCGGCGGCCAGGGCCCTGGCTATGACCACCCGCTGTCTCTGCCCACCCGAGAGCTGGTGGGGAAGCTTGGCAAGGAACTGGTGCGGAGGGGTGAGGCCCACCCGCACCAGGAGCTCCAGGGTCCTGCGCTTGGCCTCGGCTGCCGAGCACCCAAGGTGGTTCATGCTTGGGCGCGCCAGCGTGTACTCGATGGTATGGACGGGGTTCAGCGCCCCGTAGGGATCCTGGAAGACCATCTGCACCCGCTTATAGAGGGTGGTCAACCCCCGCGAACGCAGCTTTCCGATTTCCAGGTCGCCGAGCAGGATC
>JAKAOC010000445.1 GCA_021823385.1 Actinomycetes bacterium | reverse complement strand
ATGTCGTGGCGGTACGGACGCTGCCGAAGTCCTTCCAAGAAACGTGGAGGCGTAGGCAAGTAGCCACCGTCTCCGAGCACTGGCTCGATGATGAAGCCAGCGGTATCAGCTGGCGAGGAGACGGTCTGGAAAAGGTAATCGAGTTCCCTCAGAGCAAATTCAACCGCAGTATCGGTATCCCATCCGTATCTAAATGCATAGGGAAAAGGCGCGACGTACACACCGCCCATGATCGGACTGAAGCCAGAACGGAATTTGGTGCCCGCCGTGGTCAAGGAAGCAGCGGCCACGGTCCTACCATGAAATCCACCGTGAAAAGCGACGATATTCGGACGACCCGTCGCCATTCGGGCGAGGCGGATAGACGCCTCCACAGCCTCGGACCCGGAGTTTGTGTAGAAGACACTGTCCAGCGACGGCGGAAGTACCTCACCAAGCTTTTCCGTCAGTTCCAACAGCGGCTTGTGTATGACCGTGGTGTATTGCGCATGGATGATCTTTCCTGTCTGCTCTCGGGCGGCGGCGACCACGCGAGGGTGGCAGTGTCCTGTGCTCGTAACACCGATGCCCGTAGTGAAGTCGAGATACTTATCGCCTTCGGCAGCCCAGATCCAACTACCGAGGGCGTGGTCCACAACAATTGGCGTCGCTTGTTTCAGAACTGGACTCAGTACAGCCATTATGCGGCCTCCTATGTGAAAACGGAAACGGACTGGAAGTGTAGATATAAATATAGCTACACGAAGTCGGATTGTCAACAATCCGATTGTTTTATCTACTGGCTCGGACGTCAGCATCCATTTCGCCCGCCGTCGGCGTGCCGGCGGAAAATTGGCATCGGGCATATCCATGACGCCGTCGTTGCTCTCGTCATAAGACCGCGCTTCAGCCCGGCGCCCGAGCCTGACCGTGAAGGGTCATGCACGGTTCCCGCAAGGACACACATCAGAATCTCGGTCACGATAAAGAGGCCAATGGGTTAGCCATCTGACCGGACTAGCCCTAGTGGGGCCGCCGCCATGGCCGCCCTGCTGGTGGCCGTTCGAGGCTGGGCGGGTGCCCCCGCCCGGTAGGCGCGCTTGGAGGTGCCGGGTTGGCAACGAGCTGCGGATAGCGCACCGGATCGCGATCCACAGCGAGCTCAAGCACCCTGTAGAAGAGAAGTCCGCGGCTGCGAGAGTTGCGACGGTTGAATCGGAAGACGAACTCGTTCCGGTAGTCGGCGAGGTGGTCGGGCTCGACCGCCCCTTGGAGGCCACCGAGCAGCCGCCGCTTGGATAGCCCGAAGTTACGTGCCATTTTCCTTCCGATTTGCCCACTGGGCAGCCTTTAGGGTTGGTTTGGCGCGATAAGGTGTAGCCAAGATAATACTTGCGTGTCCTTGGGCAGTGTGCTAGAGTAGTACCGTGACTAGGCAAGCAGGGGCGGTACATATCGCCCGTGTCGTACGCAAGTATCAGACCAAGGACGGCGAGAGCCGCGAGTCGGTCTCCCACCTGCTGCGCCGCAGCTACCGCGAGGGCAAGCGGATTCGCCATGAGACCCTCGGGAATGTCTCGGCCCTGCCCGCTCCCGCGCTCGAGGCGCTGCGGGCTTCCCTGGCGGGCCAGACGCTGGTCGTGGCAGGCGAGGGGCTGACCATCTCCCGTTCCCTTCCCCACGGGCACCTGGCCGCGGTGGCCACCATGGCCAAGTCCCTTGGGCTCTTGTGGAGCTGCTCGGCCCGGCGTGCACAGAGCGCGACATCGCCTATGCGCTGATCCTTTCCCGGGTGGTCCATCCCCGCCCCAAGCTCGCCACCACCAAGTGGTGGGCCGATACCACCCTGGTTGGTGACCTCGGTCTTTCCGGCGTCGGCACCGACGAGGTCTACGCGGCCATGGACTGGCTCGGAAACCGCCAGGAGGCGATCGAGGCCGCGCTGGCCCGAAGGCACCTGGGCTCGGGGGCCAACCCCTCTGGCCTGGCCTATTTCGACCTCTCCTCCTCCTGGGTGGAAGGGAGCCACAACGAGGCGGCGGCCCGGGGCTACTCGCGGGACAAAAAGCGCGGGCTGGCCCAGATCGAATACGGGCTTCTCACCGACAAGAGCGGCCGCCCGGTGGCCATCGAGGTGTTCAAAGGCAACACCGCCGACCCGTCTGCCTTCATCTCGATGGTGGAGCGCATCCGGACCCGGTTCTGTCTCGGCCGCCTCACCATGGTGGGAGATCGGGGCATGATCACCTCCGCCCGGATCGAGGCTCTCCGAAGTGCCGGCGACCTCGGGTGGCTGACGAGCCTGCGGGCTCCCCAGATCGCAGCCCTGGCCCAAGAGGACGGCCCCCTGCAGCTCTCCCTCTTTGACCAAACCGACCTGGCGGAGTTCGTCCACCCCGACTATCCGGGCGAACGCCTGGTGGCCTGCCGGAACCCGCTGCTCGCCACCCAGCGCCGGAGAAAGCGGGAGGAGCTGCTCGTGGCCACCGAAGCGGCACTTGCCCCGATCATCACAGCCGTTCGCGAGGGCCGCCTCGTTGGAGCGGACAAGATCGGGATGCGGGTGGGCAGGGTGATCAACAGATACAAGATGGCCAAGCACTTGGAGATCTCCCTCGGCGAGACCACCCTCGCCGTTGCCAGGAAACAAGCCTCCATCGACTCCGAGGCGGCCCTGGATGGGATCTATGTCCTGCGCACCAGCCTTGGCGAGGGTGAGCTCGACGCCGCTTCCGTGGTGAGCGCCTACAAGGACCTCTCCCACGTCGAGCGGGACTTCCGCCACATCAAGGTCGACGACATCGACCTTGGTCCCATCCACCATCGCCTGGAGGCACGGGTGCGCTCCCATGTCTTCATCGCCATGCTGGGGGCCTACCTCGTCTGGCACCTGCGCCAGGCACTCGCCCCTCTCACCTTCACCGACGAGGCACGATCCGAAAGGGACAAC
>JAKAOC010000444.1 GCA_021823385.1 Actinomycetes bacterium | reverse complement strand
CGCCATCCTGGCCGAGGCGGCCATGCGCGACGGCCTGCTTGTCTCCGAAACCCAGGAATACGGCCCGGAAGCGCGCCTGGGCGCGACCAAGGCCGACCTCATCGTCTCCACGCGGGAGATCGCCTATCCCGAGGTGGAGAAGGCTGACCTGATCCTTTGCCTGTCCCGGGCAGCGTATCTGCGTTACGCGGAGAGCCTGGCTCCCGGGGGATTGCTCATCGCCGACTCCTCCATGGCCGAGGAGATGGGCGAGTCGGAGAGCACCGTTTATCTCCCCTTCCGCGCAACCGCCCTTGAGCTCGGTAATGAACTGACCACCAATATCATCGGCCTGGGGGCCCTGGTGGCGATCTCCGAAGTGGTCACCCGATCCAGCCTCGCGGCCGCAGTCGCCGGCCGGGTCAAGCCCGAGTTCGCCGAGCTCAATAACCGGGCCCTCGAGGTCGGCTTCAACCTGGGGACTTCGGTCCAGGCCCGCCAGCCCTGAGGGAGCGGGAATTCGCGCACTTCACCAACCACCCCTTGGCGCTCGCGCACGGCGCAGGCTGCAAATGATGTGCGCCCGGAGAGGCTCCCCGGCAGCGCTGCCCGCAGCGCTTGAAGGCGGTTAGCGTGGCGGAGGATGAAGCAGCCGGAATTAGCACCCGCGGCGTTTCTATAATCCCTACCAGCCTGTCGTGCCCGCCTGAGGGGAGGGCCGGCGCAGGTAGGGCCGGAGCGCGCTCCGCATTTGCTGGCCGGACGGCATAGGTGATACTGGTCGCATTAGACGGAACCATCGTCGCCCTCCTGCAAAAGGACTGGCACCTCCCCTTGGAGGCCATCGCCGCCGAGGTCGGGCTCTCGCGCTCAGCAACCCGTGCCCGGGTCGAGCGTCTGCTCGGGAGCGGGGCGATGCGCATCACTGCGGTGGTGCATCCCCACGCCCTCGGCCTCTCGTCGTTCGCGCACGTCTCCCTGGAGACCTAGGGCCCGGCGTACCGCGCGCCGGCGCTGTGGGTGCTCTTCGTCCTGGAGCTGGTCTTCTCCGTCGTCGCCGGCCTGATCTGGGGCCCCATCAACGGCTTCATCGTGCTGATCGTGGCCGCCACCGCAGGCGGCCTCCTCAGGCATCTTGTGACCAACCTGACCCTGATGCGCTTCTCGGTGAAGCACAACGTCTTCAACCTCGCCGCCCGGGCGCTCCTGCCCGCGGTCTCCATTGTCCTGATCGGCCTGGCGGTTTACGGCAACTTCTTCCCGGTCACCTGCCCCGCCTGGGTCGAAGAGGTCTTCGCCATCGTGGTGATGGCGGCTTCACTGGTCCGCGTGATGGGGCGCAAGCAGATCGCCCTCGAGGAGGAGGCCCGGGTCATCGCCGTCAAGGCACTGGCCGGCTGAGAGCCCGAAGATCCCACCCCCGCGTGACTTGCGCGGCTCTGGGCCCCACCGCGCTTCGCCCCGCCGGCCCCCCGTTCAGAGGCAACGGCGGGCGCGCACGCTCTTGGCCCGCGGTCACAGCGCCGCGGTTGCGCTACTCCCCTACTGGCCGATCCGCCCGTCGATCCGCTCGCGCAACAAGTCGGCATGGCCGCAGTGGCGGGCGTATTCCTCGATCATGTGAACCAGCACCTCGCGTAGTTCGAGCTCCTCCCGCTCCCCGCGGTGCTCGTAGACGCCGACCACCCCCAGCTCCGGGTTGCGCTCGAAGAAGTCATCGGCAAAGGCGACCTGGGCTTTCCAGGTCCCCCAGGCCTCCTCGACCACCCCGGGATCCGCCACCGCGCCGGTGAAAGCGGCGTCCCTGTCCTCCTCGGTGCGATAGATCCTTGGCGCCTCCTCGCCCGCCATGACTCGCCTGAACCAGTGGTGTTCCACTTCGGCCAGGTGGCGGACCAGTCCGAGCAGAGAGAGGTCCGAGGGCGGCACCGAGCGCGCGGCCATTGCGGTGGCATCGAGCCCCCGGCACTTGAGCTCCAGCGTCCGGCGGTAGGCCCGCAGATAGGAGAGCAGGGTCTCGCGCTCTCCGGAGACAGGGCCGTAGTCGCGGGGATCCTCCTCGGGCGGGACGAAGAGGTTGCTCCAGCCGAAATTTCGCTCGGGGAGCATTTCGGGAGATCCGGTTCCAAGAGTTTCGTCGGGCATCGTCCGAGCTTAGTGGCGGAGCACCGGCCCGAGGAGAGGCCGGGGCCGCGATCCTGCCCTCATACGCGGGCCGGGGGACATCCCGCAACCCGGATGAACAGGCAGACGCCGGGTCAGGGGCGGCGATGCACCAGGAGGGGGAGCACCGCCTTCGCCCCGGCTCCGCGCAGCTTGGCCGCCGCCACGGTGATGGGCCACTGCGAGGAGGTGGCGTCCACCACGAGCAGCACGCACCTTTCCCGAATCGAGGCCGCGCATCGGCCATCCGCCTCGAGAGCCCGGCTCCAGTAGGCGGCCTCCTCGCCGGAGGCCATCTCGGCGACGTCGTGCGGCCCGGTGCCAAGAGCCAGCACGGCTCGATCCAGGTGGCCCACCTCGGCGAGGTGATCGGCCAGACCCTCCACCAGGCGGCCAAATCCCGCCGCAGCCAGCCCGACAACCACCTCGGGGCGCCGCGGCCAGGATCCCTTCCAGCGCGCGAGCGTCGACACCGCGGCGGCCCTCAGCTCGATGGAAGGGGCGGCATCAATCGCGAATGCCTCCCGAACCAGCTCCCTCCACTCTGGCGCGTCGGCGAAGGCGATCACCCTCCCTTCCTCGGCCATCTCCCCGGGCACGATCCTGCCCCTGGCGCCGTAGGCGCCCCCCGGCCACATCTTGCGTGGCTCGAGCGTCACGGTCTCGCCCCTAAGCAGGCTTTTCACCTGCTGCACGACCTCGGCGGAGGGCCGCTCGACCAGGGGATCAGGCAACTTGCCCGTGCAGAACGAGCAACGTCCGCACGGCGCTGCGCCGGGGTCATCAA
>JAKAOC010000009.1 GCA_021823385.1 Actinomycetes bacterium | reverse complement strand
GTCGGAGTAGAGCACCCAGCCGTGAGTCGCATCGGGAAACGAAGCCTGCACGACGCTAATGCTCTGCCCTCCCCCGGCTTCGGCTTGCGCAGGCGTAAGCCCCGAGGCGATCGGCGGGGTGATCGCCTGCGACGTGGGGAAGCTCGCTCCACCGTTGGACGAGGTCAACAACTCGAATCGTCCGGATTGTGTCGCGTCGGGCGGAAGTATCAACACCGCGGCATTGGCCGCTTGAAGAGAAACGGCGGGGGTGACCGCGCGCGTAGTGGAGGCACCGGCCACACCCACTACCGAAAGCGCTCCGTTGGACGGCACAACACGATAGACCGCCGTCGCGTCGAGATTTCCGACGCCAACCTTGGAAAGTGTCGCCGCAAACTTGCCTGATTCGGAGAGCGAACCGATAATAGCCGAGGCGTAATCGCCCGCATAACCCGAGGGGAGCGGCGGATCATTGATCACCGCCCAGTTCCTGCCGTTATCGAGACTCTCGGCAAGGAAGTTCGTCCCTCCCTGTATCTGGATGACGTCCACACCTGATGCAAGCAGGGCAAGCTGACCCGGGTAGGCCATCTGTTCGCCGCTCCAGGTGGCACCTCCGTCGGAGGTGGTTGCGAAGTAAGCCGCCGGGAAGCTCATGTCTCCGTCAGTCAGGTCTATCGCCCCGTGGCTTGTGCTGGCCAGGGAGAGGCTCGCGCCGGTGATGGGCACAGGGCTGTCGACGTTCATCGTGTGCAGCTCCGTCCAGTTCAAGCCGGCGTTAGAGGTTTGATAGATAGCAACCGTCTGGGCAGAGGGCTCGACCGCCAGCCATCCGAAGGTCGTATTCAGAAAGTCCGCAGCGAGGAACGTCGCTGAACCGACTTGTGCGGGCGTGACGTCGCTGAAGCTAGTTCCTCCATTCCGGCTTGAGTAGAGACCGGTCGATTTCAGCACCCAGCCGAACTCGGGGGTCAGCAAGTTGAAATCGATAATCGAGGAAGCGGGGGGCAGCGGAGTCGTGGTCGGTGACGACTGAAGGGTCGACACCGTTGCCACCGCAGGCTGGGTGGACGATACCGAGACAGTGCTGGTTGTCGTTCCGGTCGAGTTCGCCGAGGGAGCGCCGCTTCCGCAGGCAGTCAAGATCACCGGTGCGACTGCCAAAAGGACTGCGCACCCACTACGGCGGGTCACGGTCTTGTGGTTCATGATGATCTCCCTAGGCGCAATTGCTGGGATTCGCAGTGTTGTCAGTCCAGACCAGCGAACCTGCACAGTCATTGTCGACTTCGATTTTCGCCGTGTTGTACGTCTCGTACACGTTCCCCTGAAACTGCTTGTAGCGCTGGTTGTCGACCCAATAGCCGCTGGGAACATAGATCGTCAACGTTGGCGTCGCCATCCCAGAGCGCGCCATAAATCGCGTCCGGAACCGAGCTGATGCTTGCGAACGAAGTCAGATCAGAGGTTCCGGTAGAACCATACAGCACTGGATAGAACCCGTTGGGGTGTCCGACAAATTTGTAGGTTGAGGGGTCAGGCTGCGCTGCTCTGGCTGTGGGGTCGCTTCCAGATCTCCTCCCAGCGATCGCTGGCTTCCTGGCAGCGCAAGGTGACGATGCCGGCAGCGCCTGGCACGCTCCAGCGCATCCCGGACAGCTTGAGCCGCTGGCCGACCACCGCCTTGCAGCCGGCTTCCATCGCGCCGGACCCGACGAAGTGGCCGGCTCTGCGGAAGTCGGCGTAGCGCATCCGTCCTGCGTATTTCTCGAAGTACCCGAGCGCCTTGTCGAGGTCGGCGGCCTTGGAGGCGGGTATGTCGAGTTCGCGGGCAGCGGTGAGGATCGCCGCAACGTCGCCGTCGTCGAGCTCATCTTTCCTTGCGGCCAACCGGGCGCTCTGGTCGTCTCCGAGCACTGGGGCGAGCAAGCTGGCGAGATCGTGGAGGTGTTCGCGGGCGTGGTGAGGTCGGCGATGTGGGTGGCACCCGGGAAGTGCAAAGCGGCCAGTTTCCAGATCCAAACTGCCCCGTCGCCGAGCACTACGAGCTGCCGGGCTTTGTGCGACCCGCGCCGACGGGCCTCGGCATAGACCAGGGCCCCGAAGTGCTCGACTGGTTCGAAGGCGACGACGTAGCTCGAAGAGCGCGGGTCGCGGACCGCGAAGCCCTCTTCGTCCACGGTGGTCTGGGTGAAGGCCACCGCGAGCTTGACCTCCCGGGTATGAGCCCTGCCGTGGGGGCCCTTACCAGCCCGGCCTTCGGAGCCAGCAGGTACCGTGGGCACCCCAGTGCCATCGAGCGCCACGTACAGCTTTTCAACCGGGGTGGCGGGGCCGAGCGGCACCAGCTCGCCACTTTCCAGCGCGGCGGCTTCAACGTCGCGGGCTTTACAGCACGCCCGCCCGTCGGCTTCGGCGCAGCGTTCCACGCGCTTGGCCCACAGGGTCACCCCGGCGAGCTCGGCGAGTAGACCACGGCCTTTGGCGAAGGGGACCGCAGCTCCTACCCGGTCCACCATTCCCGCCAGCCCTGGGGTGAGCGACGCGCCAGCTACTCCGAGCTCCTCGTCGCGTGGCACCACCCCGTGACCGCAGTCGGCGCAGTGGAAATAGGCACGGCGGCACTCGATCGGGCCGAGCACCGTGTCGAAGGTCTTGGTGCGGTAGGAAACCAACTCCGCCTGATGCCCGGCCCCGCAGTCGACCCGCTGGCCGCGATGGCCGGTGTCGGTTGCAAGCAGCTGCTCGAGCAGACCTGCGCCCAGCTTGTTCATCGCGGTCCGGATCGCCAGCTCCAATGCTGCCAACCCCGCTCCACCGCCCGCTATCAGCGTGCTCGCCGCCAGCTTCGCCAGCTGGCCTACCTCGGTGGCGCGCTCCGCCTAGAGCGAGGACGGCTCGCTCCGGGTTGGATCGCGAGGGGCTACTTTCCCAGTACCGGCTGGACCCAAGTCTGTCGATGGACGGCCCGATAGCGCGGCCGGCTGCATCTTCGACCTGGGCATCGCCAAATCTCCATGGCTCGCCTCGACCAATCGCATGCATCTGGCCGCTCGCTTGGCAACCAGGTCCACCAGCTTTGCGGGCAGGGGGCTCTCCATGGCCCGGCGTGTACCACATCGTGCCTATCTAACGGTTTATAGATTGCTCGTAAAGGCTCATTTGGGCTTATACTATACCTGTAAGGGAGTAGAGATATGAAGGGACCGACACCACCTCGGACGCGGCGAGCAGCCGTCCAGATCGGCGAACACCTGACCACCTGGCGCAAACTCCTGGGGTTGACGGCCGAACAGGTCGCGGATCGGGCCGGGATTTCGCGAACGACGCTGCGGCGCCTGGAATCCGGGCAGGGCGGCGTCTCCTTCGAGACAGTGCTGGACGTAGCTCGTTCACTGGGCCAGCTCGACCGGCTCGTCGAGGCTCTCGACCCCTATGAGACCGACTTGGGACGGGCGCGTGCGGATCAGCGCCTTCCCCAGCGGGTACGGCGATGAGTGGCACTTTGGAAATCGCCGTCGAAATCAATGGCGACACCGTTCTCGCGGGGACCGCATACCTGACCGAGCGCCGCGGATCCTTATCGACGGTCTTTGTCTACGAGCGAGGCTACTTAGCCAACAAGGACGCCTACCCGTTAGACCCTGAGCTTGCGCTCGATTCAGGTACGCACGCGGTCACTGGTGCGGTAGGAGCGTTTTCGGATTGCACCCCCGACCGCTGGGGACGCAACCTCATTGCCAAACGGATCCGAGCCCAGGCACTGCGCGAGCGCAAGACGCCTCCGGACATCCTGGAGATCGACTACCTCACAGGAGTGAGCGACCTCACGCGGCAAGGCGCCCTTAGATTCCGGCTTCCCGGAACCGGCGAGTTCGTCCACCCCGACTCCGAGGTACCAAGACTGGTTGACCTCCCCGAACTGCTCCACGCCTCGGATGCGATCGGGAGGGATCCCGATGGCTTCGATGCCATCAAAGTGCTTCTCGCCGCCGGCACCGGCACGCTCGGGGGGGCGAGGCCCAAAGCCTCAGTCCGAGACCAGGACCGCCTGTTCATAGCAAAATTC
The DNA here is from genome assembly GCA_021823385.1 of Actinomycetes bacterium. The sequence continues at coordinate 9,844 of JAKAOC010000009.1, read as the reverse complement.
CCCAAACCCGACGATGCTTGGGACGTGATGGCCTGGGAGAAGACGGCGCTCGATCTGGCCGAGAACTGCGGAATCACAGTCCCTCGCCACAGGCTCGAACACCTCGAGGGACATAGCGTTCTCCTGCTCGAACGATTCGACCGTGCCGGAGCCAACCGGATCGGCTACATCAGCGCCATGACCGTTCTGCAGGCCCACGACGGCTCCGGGGGCGACTACGTGGAACTCGCCGAACGCTTGAGCGAGATCGCCACGGCGAGTTCCGCCGAGCTGGAGCAACTTTGGCGCCGCGTTGCCTTCTCCTGCTTGATCCACAACACCGACGACCATCTTCGCAACTACGGCTTCCTTCGCGAGCGAAGCGGCTGGAAGCTCTCCCCGGCCTTCGACCTCAACCCCAACCCAGACCTCGGGGAAGCCAGACAGACCGGCATCGGAGGCTTCTACTACCCCGGGGACGAGATCAACGGCCTCATGAGCTATGCCTCAAATTTCCGCCTCAAGGAACAGCGCGCAAGAGAAGTGTTGGGCGAGGTCCTGAATGGGTGCAGGAACTGGCGCGAGATTGCGGCAAACAACGGAATCTCCTCGTCAGAGATCAATGCGTTCAGCCAAACCATCGAGTCGCTTCGCGCCATGGCCGAAAGGAGAGCTGTTGATCCCGCCCATCGCGGGACTCGGCAGACCACTTCGCAACTGTCGCCAGACACCACAGGCGCGGTCGAGACATTTCCAATAGAGACTCAACCTTCCACGCCGCCCGCTTTGGACATCTGAAGCCTCGGGACGCGGAGGAGGTCGACCGGTTCTGGGATGGGCACCTGCTCACATGTTCGCCGTATACCCGAAGGCAGAATGGGACCACGGCGGCCGAGATCGTCAGGACCATCGAAGAGACCAATGTTGCGCTCAGAGACGCGCCGCATGCTACTTACAAACGACGCTTGATGGTCGGATACATATGATCACTGAGTAAGGTACGATATGTGGTACCACTCAACTGGAGACGTCACATGGCGATTACCGCAAGCGAAGCACGCAAGAATCTCTTCCCGCTCATAGAACGTGTAAACGCGGACCGTGAACCAGTGGAGATCACCTCCAAGCGTGGAGACGCCGTACTGCTTTCCAAGTCGGACTACGACGCGCTTACCGAAACCGCCCTATTGCTTCGGGTTCCCGCGAACGCCCGGAGGCTCCTAGAAAGTCTCGACCAAGCCCGAAAGGGACAGCGGGAGATCCACGAACCGCTCTAATGCGTCTCTGCTTCACTCCCCACGGATGGGACGACTACCAATTCTGGCAAGCCTCGGACCGAACCACGCTGAAAAGGATCAACCGCCTTCTAGATGAAATCACCCGAGACCCCTATACGGGGATCGGGAAACCTGAACAGCTGCGCCACGTCCTGGCCGGGTGCTGGTCGAGGCGAATAGACGAAGAGCACCGCCTCGTCTACTTGATCGACGGCGATGACGTCGTTGTTCTGCAAGCTCGCTACCACTACGAGAGTTAGGCAGCCGCCAGGACATGGCGATCACCGGGGTCGGGCAAATCGACCGAGTCAACCAGTAGCTCCCATCCATTCACGCTCGCGTCGGGAAACGCGAAGTCCATGTCTGCGACCCGCCTGCGGATTTGCTGCTCGGGAAGTCCCGGATGCAGGGCGCAAACCGCCCATACCACCTCTTCGAGGACCCGGCCTGACCAGATAGGCCGGTAGAGCTCGCGGTCAGCGAGACGCAGCAAGCTATCCGCAAGTGCTGTGGGGACGAGTTCACATGCGTCTGAAAAGGCCGTATAGCGCGCCACCCTTAGGCCCTGGTGCTCGGGGTGGGACGTTTTCGCGCCGCGCGAAATGCGGCCACATAGTCCCCCGCCTCTCCATCTCCCAGGCCAAGTTCGTCGGCTTCCTCGCTCAACTGGGAATGTCAAGTTAATTTGGCCCCACCGTGCGCATCGAAACTGGCCCCACCCCTAGTCGACTGAGACTCCTCAGCTGAAGGGATGGGTCGACCCTCTCGACGGCCGTCAATTTCCGCCCTTCAGCTGAAGATCGACTTGCTGGGCATCGATCCGCCAATCTGGCGTCGTATCGTTGCGCCGGCTTCGTTCGCTCTGCCCGCGCTTCACCCGGGTCTTCCAGCAGGTGATGGGCGGGCAGGATTCTCACCTGCATGCCTTTGAGATCAAAAACAGGCACTACGTGATGCCCGGCGTTGACGAATTTGGCGATTTCCCGGATGATCTCGTCGAAGATGGTGTGAAGATCGCCGAGCTCCTCGACGTCGGTGACTCCTTCGCCTATGAGTACGACTACGGCGACAACTGGCAGCACCTCGTCGTGCTCGAGGCCATCTCCTCGGTCGGGTCCGCTCTGGTGCGGGCTGTCTGTCTCGGGGGCGAGCGCGCCTGCCCTCCCGAGGACGTAGGCGGCATATCAGGCTATGGCTATTTCCTCGAAGCAGTCGGTGACCCCTCCCACGAGGAGCACGAGGACTACCTGGTGCGGGCGGGGGGAAGCTTTGATCCCGAGGCCTTCTACCTCGCCGAGGTGAATGCCCGCCTCCAGCGGCTTGGCTAGCCAAGCCTTGACCGCCCGCTTGGCCTTGGTGGCGCGCAGGCGGTACCTGTCGGAGCCGGTCTCGATGATCGTCGCGTTGAAGGTGAGCCGGTCGATAATGGCGGCCATTCTATTGGGGTGAGGATGGGCCTCCTGGACTCACGTGGGAGGCGGTGGCGACCGAGGACTTCTCCTCGCGTTCGGTGAGAATCTGAAAGAGAAGCTCAGCCCCTCGGGCGTCCAGGGCCACGTAGCCGAGTTCGTCGAGCAGCAGGAGGTCCACTCGGCCGTAGCGGGCCACCAGCTTGGAGAGGGGCCTCTCATCGGCCGCTTCGGCCAGCTCGTTCACCAGTTGCGCACATGTCACGTAGCGAACCGAGCGACCTTGTTCGCACGCCGCCGCGCCGAGCCGGATCAACAGGTGGCTCTTGCCGGTTCCCGAGTCGCCGAGCATGACCGCCGGCTCACCCCGCTCCAAGTAGCCACCGGACTTGAGCATCGCAATGGTGGCGGCGTTGACGCTGGTGGCCGCGGCCAGGTCGAAGTCGGACAGGCGCTTCAAGCGTGGGAAAGCCGCGGCCGCGATCCGACGCTGGCGCCGGCGCTCCTCGCGATCGTCGGACTCGGCCGCCAGCACGTTGGCGAGGAACTCAAGGTAGGTGGCGTGGTCCCGTTCGGCCTCCCCGGCCAGGGCCTGGGCCCTTGAATGCACGCTCGGGAGCCGCAGCGAGCGGGCGCTGAGATCGATGGCGGCCAGGACCGCGGCGTCGCTTGTCATTAGCGCAGGGCCAGCAACTGGTCGTAGTGGGCGATCGCGGGCACCCCGCGATCGAAGGCGGCCAGGGAGGGATCCTCCAGAACACTCAAGGAAGCGGTCTCGAGGGAGCGGCGGGCCTCGGCCCAGATGCGGTCGTGGGTGGGGCTGAACCTTGCGCACCGGCGCGCCGCCGAGAGCGCGCTCGAGCCGACCAACGCTCCCGCCTTGATCTTTAGCACCTCCAGGTAATGGTCGAGTTCGAGCACCTCGCGGCCGCGTCCAGGTGATTGCTCATGCGTCGCGAGCAGCGTCGTGCCGTCGTAGGCGCAGACCTGATTGGCACCGAGGAGGACCCGGATGCGGCGTCCGGTGTAGGAGGCGGGAACGGCGTAGAAGTTCTGGCGCACGCAGATCCGGCTCTTGGTGTCCAGGCGACAGACCAGGTCCACTTCGGTGGCGAAGCGCTCTGTGGGTAGCGTCCGCAGGTGCGGCCTCTCCAGGGCGAAGTGCTCGGCCACACTCAGCTTTCGCCCGTCCACGTGGCGCTGGTCATCGGCCTCGTCGGCCCGGGCAACCACTTCGTTCAGCTCGGCGAGACTAGAGACGTTGGGCACCGGGACCAAGAAGTTCCGACGGAATCGCCCGATCTCCCCCTCGACGCCACCCTTGTCGAACGAATCGGCGACGGTGCCGATGGAAGGAGCCGCACCGATGTCGGCAAGTCGGTCGGTGTGATACGGTCCAGGTTCCCCGGAGACTCTGACCCGCACTGTATCTTGTTACCTATTTCGGTCTGGAACACAAGACGGGAAAGGTCTCATCATCTTGACTCGGCGGCCTGCGGATAGATCGAAGTTGAGCCGACGCCAAAGGACTATCGCGACCCGAAGTCCTGGGTCAAATTAGGCGATGTAGTGTCGTTGTCGGTCTGTGGATCCTCGGGAAAGTTCCTGGTTCGACAGCGAGGCGAGTTTCCGTACGGTGTCTTCAAGCCGGTCTGGTGCTTGGCTGAAGGGAAGACGGAGATAGCGTTCCAAAAGTCCGTCGGCCCCGAAGCGCGGACCGGGGGCGAGAGAGATGCCGAGCTCGCGGGCCTTGATGCTTAGGTGGGTGCTAGTTGGGGTAGGTAGTTCTGCCCAAATCACCATGCCGCCGGCTGGTGGGGTCCAGCGCCAAGAGGGAAGTTCCGCACTCAGCGCGTCGGTCATGACGTGATAGCGCTGGCGCAGGAGGTCTCGGCGATCCGAGACAATGTGCTCCAGGTTGTCGAGGACGTGCAGGCCGACTAGCTGATCAAGCACGGGACTGGCCATGTCGCTGCCACCGCGCGCGGTCGCCAGCCGGGTGATGGTGGACGGCTCGGCGCGTACCCAGCCGATGCGTAGTCCTCCCCAAGCCACCTTGCCAAGTGAACCGAGGGTAATCACGGCGCGCCCCGCGGCTGCAGCCGGCATGGGCGACTCTCGCTCGTCGAGACTGAGGCCCGCGAAGGTCTCGTCTATCACGGTCATGACACCAGCGCGCGAAAGTCGGCCGATGACGAGTTCCCGGGTTGCCGAGTCCATGAGGGCACCGGTGGGATTCTGAAAGTCCGGGATCAAGAACGCGAGCGCCGGATTCTCTGAGCGCACGATGGCTTCGAAGGCGGTGAGATCCCAGCCACCGGTTGTTACGGGGACGAATTTCAGGCGGCAGCGTGCCGCTCGTAAGGCATCGAGCGCGGCGGGATAGCTGGGTAACTCGACGATGACGTTGCTCGCCCGTGGCAAGAGGGTTCGCACGACGAGATCAAATGCGTGCAGCGCACCATTTGTCACCAAGACCTGTTCAGGTTTCGTCGCAAGACCGCGGGTCGTGAAGTGCCTGGCAATCGCCTGGCGAAGCGGGGGGAGTCCCAATGGCTCATAACCATGGTGGTCTAGCCAGCGCGGAAGATCGCGTGCGGCGTCAAGTGCCAGCTCTTGCAGGATTGCTGGGGCCGGCATGGCGGCCACTCGCAGATCAACACCGTCGCCTGGCGAGAGAGAGTCGATAACTCCACGATGGCCCCCAGGTACTGAGGCGAAGCTTCCTGAACCTTGGCGGTTGCGCAGGTAACCCTCGTTGGCCAATACGCCGTACGCGGCGCCCACGGTGTTGCGACTGATGCCGAGGGCGAGTGCGAGTACGCGCTCGGCCGGTAGCCGAGTGTCCAGGGAAATGCGCCCATCGAGAATGAGCGCACGCAATCTCGTGGCCAAGGCGTCACGAGAAGAACCTTCGCCACGCCACTCCCCGAGCAGTTGCGCCAGTTGTACTGGATTCATCGAGAACATGGTCCACTTCTAGCAGATTGGTACTCTCTCTTGGGGGCCAATCCGGTTACGATCACCTGCATGTTGGTTCCTCCTCCGCGGGTGCGGCGCAGTGCTCAGCTCGTTTCGGGACTCGTCATTTACGGCGTCAGTGACTCGATGTTGCTCCTGGCCGGGCTCGGGGTTGATCCCTGGGACGTCTTTCAACAGGGTCTCGCACGTCAGTTCGGCCTGGGAGTTGGGACATGGTCGATCATCGTCGGGGCCGCCGTGCTCTTGCTGTGGGCTCCGTTGCGCCAGCGTCCTGGACTGGGCACCGTGGCCAACGTCGTGGTGATCGGCTCGACGATCGATGTCATCATGTGGTACGTGCCGGCACCTCACGGGGAGGTGCTGCGTGTCGCCACGATGCTCGGCGGTGTCATCCTGAACGGGTTCGCCACTGGTGCCTACATCGGGGCGGGTCTCGGACCGGGTCCACGCGACGGGCTGATGACCGGATTTGCGGCTCGAGGTCACGCGATTTGGATGGTGAGAAGCACGATCGAGGTCGCGGTGCTCGCGGGAGGTTGGTCGCTCGGCGGCACAGTTGGACTCGGCACCTTGTTCTACGTGCTCGCGATCGGTCCGCTCGCGCACATGTTCATCCCGATGCTTTCCATACCACCAGTAGGTGCGCCAGCACCGTCGCACGGCAAGAGCCCACCCACTTCGTTCGCGACGGGACGTGAGGGGCTGTCGCAATGAACTGTTAACGGCCGACCATTCGCGACGCTTTCCTCTCGGTGGTTCAGTGAATGCGTTCACGGCGCGCGAGGGACTCTCTCATCGACGTTTCCTGAGGTGGTACTCGAGTGACCCGTCGTGGCGAGGATCGCGACCCGCCGAGCTGACAGCCGCCGGCCCGATCCTCCTCAACGTGATGCTCGCCCCGGGGCGCGGGCCATCCGTCCATGCGCTCGGGGTGAGCGGGATCAGCGTCGGGAACCTGATCGCCCCGGCCGCCGACGGCACTGCCACCCCTCTCGCCGGTCAACTCGCCGAGGGAGGTGACGTTGGACTGCGCCGGCACGCTGACCCACACACAGATCCAGAGACTGCCTCCGCACGCTGCGGACCAGCGGTGAGAGGATCACGTCAGGCCCGCGGGGGCGTTCGCTGCGATGTCGTAATCCCGCCAGCCGACCGTGTCTCGGGGTGGGTATCCTGTCTGGGTGCACGAGGACTTCGACCGCTGCTACCGAGCCGTGCAGTCCAACGACGCCCGCTTCGACGGCTGGTTCGTCACCGCCGTCGCGACTACCAGGATCTACTGCCGGCCGAGCTGCCCGGCACGCTCGCCGTTGGCGGATGGCGTCATCGAGCTCGACGCTGGTGCCGACCGGGAGCGTGCCCGCCACCAGCTGGCTGAGCTCACCGGCGTCGGTCCATGGACGCTCGGGGTGATCGCCATGCGGGCGCTCGGTCTGCCCACCACCCCCGCCACCCCCATTGCCCGCAGCTGGCGGTGGCGGCCGTGGCGGTCCTATGTAGTCCAGTACCTGTGGGCCACTCAGGACCATCCGGTCAACCGCTGGATCGAGGAGGAATCACCATGTACCTGACCCGCTATCGGACCATCGACAGCCCGATCGGCCGCCTCACTCTGGCTGGGCAGGAGAGTTGCCTCACGAACCTGGCGATGGAAGGTGCGGCGCACCCACCTTCTGAGTGCAGCCAGTGGGTCGAGGACACGGCAGCGTTCCCCGATGTCGTCGCCCAGATCGCGACCTACTTCGCCGGTGAGCGCACCGACTTCGGTGTCGCCCTCTGTCCCGCTGGCACGAGCTTCCAGCGACGGATGTGAGACGCCCTGTCCGAGATCCCCTACGGGGAGACCCGCTCCTACGGAGAGATCGCTCGATGCATTGGCCAACCGGGGGCGGCTCGGGCCGTCGGGCTGGCCAACGGGTGCAACCCGATCGCCGTCATCGTCCCATGCCATCGGGTGATCGGGGCGAACGGCGCCCTCGCCGGGTATGCCGGGGGGCTGCAGGCGAAGCGTGCTCTGCTCGACCTGGAGCAGGCTCGTCGCCCCGGGGCATGACGTAGGCGACCGAGGCTCTGGGCAACGACCACCTGCGCCAGCACCAGAAGCCGTGACGCGAGGGTGTCCGCCACGTCCCGTGAGCCACAGCCTCGGCGAAATGACGGTCGCTGGCGAGCGGACAAGAGAAACAAGGCCGTGCCCGAGCTCCGGTCAACCCGAATACCACGTCGGAATCCTGCCAGCGGGACGACGCACCGATCGACACCATTGAGACCATGAACGATGGTGCCAACGCCGAAAACGTAAGCCTTGCCGACGAAGGGGAGGCGTTCGTCGCAACGTTGCTCGCTGCCTCGCCGTCCCAGCTGACCGCGTGTCGAGGCTGGACGACCCACGAGGTCACCGCGCACCTGGCGGCCGGCTCGGAGGAGATCGCCGATCTAATCGAGAGCCACCTCGCCGGGGCAGGACCCCGCCCGACGAGATCCTTCGACGAGCGGGAGGCTCCCTACCGGGCGATGGACGACGCCACGCTCCGCCGTCGCTTCTTCGAAACTGTCGAACGCTCCGGTCAGGCGCGCCTACGGCTCGCCCGCGACGCGAACGACACGGTGCTCTTCACGGGACGGGCCATGACGGCCGCAGAGTTCGTGACGCACTCCCGCAGCGAGCGGGCCATCCACCGCTGGGACATTGTCGGGCGCGACGAGATCGGCTGGGAGCTGCTCGCGCGATCCGACCTCACGTTGCACGCGCTGAAGATCCTGACCGACATGACCGTTCTCTCCGAGACCCTGGACAATCGGCTGCGGGGGGCTGCCTACCGGTCTGGAGACTTCGAGGTACGACTTCGCAGCGAGCCCCACGACGACGTGGTCGTCTCCCTCTCCGGCGGCTCCCTGGCCGTCCGCTCTGAGCCTCCCGGCGCCGGCCGGGTCGATGCTCGTCTCGATCCGGCGGCACGGCTCCTTGCCTTGTGGGGTCGCCGCGAGCCGAGTGCCCCCATCCACTTGGAGGAAGGAGCGGACAGGGACGCTCTGAGGTGCCTGTTCGGCTGGTAGCACGCTTCGCGCGCTCGGGAGGCCGGCTCTCTGCCTGCAGAGCCGGCAGGCTCGTCGTCGTAGGCGACCATCGCGAGCCGCGCCGCCTCTGGCAATCCACTGAGCCCTGGGACGAGGTGCCGGTTTCTCGCCCGCCGTGGCGGTGGCCACGACTCGGTCGAGGCCACTGCCGCAGGGATGATTCGGGCAACCCTGAACTATCTCCTGCCTAGCCTGTTCGCCATGAGCGCTGAACCCGTTACTGGCCGTCCTTCAGAGGGCCTCGCCGTCGAAGCCAATGCCTTCCTCGAAGCCTTGGAGGTGACGCCACCCGACGCGCTGACCGGGTGTTCGCAGTGGCGAGCCCACGAGGTGGCGGCCCATCTCGGCGCCGGTGCGGTCGAGATCGCCTGCAACCTGGAAGCCTATGGAGAGGGCCGGCCCGTGCCCGCGACCAGAGGCTTCGAGGAGCGGGAGGCCCCCTACCGGGCGATGCAGGACTGCGAGCTGCGAGCAGAACTCCCCCGCTGCATCGAGCGGGTGGCGGCAGCGCTCGACGCGGTGCTCGGCGCAGAGCCTGATGCGGTGGTGCCGTGGACCGGGCGCCGGATGGCAGTGGGCAGCTTCGTCACCCACCTGCGCAGCGAACTCGCCCTCCACCGCTTCGACCTGGTCGGCGACGACGAGACCAGCCGGAACCTGCTCGGACAGCCGGAGTTCACCGACCATGCCGTGGCGGTCCTCGGACGAGCGCTCGTCGCCCGCGGCGCGACCGCGGCACCTGCTGGCTTTGCTGCGGTCATTGCTGCGCCCGGTGCGATTGACCTGGCCGTAGTCGTCGATGGAGAAGGGCCTCGTCTGGAACGCAGCGATGCCCGCCTGGAGCCCGCGGTCGTCGGGGATCCGGCAGCTCGCCTGTTGCTGCTGTGGGGCCGCCAGCCGGGTAACCCGCGGCGCCTTTCCGCCCCCGGGGGTGTCGAGGTGCTCGCCACCCTCCGGTCCCTGCTCGCCGGATACTGACTCTTGGCGCCCTGTGCACGGGCGGGAACCGCCGCCAGCGGGCTCAGTCCCAGGCGTCGGGGGCGACCCAAAGGTCGCGTGCCAGGCCGGCTCGCCCGGCGTCGGTGACCTTCACGACCCGGCGCTCGGCTCGCGTCACCC
>JAKAOC010000443.1 GCA_021823385.1 Actinomycetes bacterium | reverse complement strand
GAAGCAGCTGATCCCGTTCCTCCCCTTTCCCGGGTCAGTGCGCGCAAAGACAATGCCCCAGTCGGCTTCTATGGCCTGGGAAATGAAGACCTTGGTGCCGTTTATCACCCACTCATCGCCATCGAGTCGCGCGGTGGTGGAAATGCTTCGAGCGGGATCAGCACCCCCACCGGGTTCGGTAATGGCCACGAAGGTGTGCCCACCGGACTCAATGGTCGGAACCGCGTAGCGTATTATCTGCTCTTCGGTCCCGTCGAAAATGACGTTCGGCGGGTCCCAGCCAAAGACTCCGCAGGCCGGGACATAGGCGCCCATCCTGCACTGCGAGGCCTCCTCGGCCACGATACTCTGCGCAAGCAGGCTGAGTCCTGCACCACCGTACTCGACGGGTGACTCAATGCACCACAGCCCGGCTTGGCGCGCCTTGGCCTGAAGCCTGCCGAGGACGTCTTCAGGAAGCTTGTAGGCATCCAGCTCAACCAGATCTTCCGCCGGCCTGATCTCCTTGGCCATGAACTCCGCGGTAGTCTGCCGGAGCATCTGCAGCTCCTCCGGCATCTGCCAGGCTCCCAGCTGATTGTCGGCAATAACCTCAGTCACTTCGACGCCTCCATTTCTTTGACGCGACGGGACCTCTCCTCGTCGCTGCGCGCCTCGTCCAGCCTGTAACGAACACGCCCGTATGATTCGCTAACTTCCGCGGCCACGACCCCATAGTCGTCGCGAGCGCGCTCCCAGCTGATGAAGCCGAGATTAAGGTCCTGTTCCACTTCCGCCACCGGCCTGCGCAATGGATCGCCCCAGCCTGCCCCGCCAGGGGACTTGACCCGCACGCCGTCGCCGGCCCCCAGCGGCTGCGAATCGAGCTTCGATCGCAGGGGCGGCTCCCACTCGCGGCCATCGGTGTAGACGCGGACATAGTTGGAAAGGCCCGGATGGCCGCCAGCGACACCGGCTCCAGACCTGTCGGCGCGGTCGCCGAGAATCGTCACCTTGCAGGGCGCCGTTGCTGTGAAGCCATAAGAGGTGCCACAACCTCCACGGCGGGTGCCTGCTCCGCCCGAATCCTCACGAATGGCGAAGTAATCGAAGCGGACGGGATACCTGTGCTCGGAGGCCTCAAGCGATACGAAGTTGGCCATGGACTGTGGCGTGTTTCCGTGCACCAGACCATCGGTCTCCTTTGTGCCTCCGTAGCCGCCCGGATAAGGGAAGACACCGACGAAGTAGTTGTGCGTCTGGGGATGAACGCCGCCCAGAGTCACCACACCCGTCGTGCCGAACGACGAGGCGGGAACCCGGTCCGGGATGGCTTGCGCAAGCGCCGCCATCACACAGTCGAGCACCCTCCCCACCACCTCCAGGTACCCGCCTACTGCGTTCGGATACTCGGCTGCCAGGACGGACTTGGGCGGCACCGTCGTATGTACCGGGCGGAACGTGCCGCCATTCACGGGTACGTCGGGGAAGACATGCTTGAGAGCTACGTAGATGGTCGACACCGTCGTGTTGCGCGAGAGATTCATCGGCCCGGTCGCCGCCGGCGAGGTGCCGCTGAAGTCCAGCCACATCTCGTCGTCGCGCACCTCCATCCGCATCCGAAACTCCAGCGGCCTGTCCTCGATGCCGTCGTTGTCCAGCCAATCCTCGACTTCGTAGACGCCGTCGGGTATCTCGCGAATGTACGAACGCATCTGCCGCTCGGAGGTCTCCACCAGCACGTCGAGGCACTCGCGTATCACATCCAGGCCGTAGCGCTCGACCAGCTCGTCCAGGCCCCGCCTGCCTAGGCCGAAGACGTTGGTCATCGCCGACAGGTCCCCGACGATCTGGTCCGGCAGCCTCACATTCGCGCGGAACATCTCGATGAGCGCCTGGTTTAGCACTCCGCCTTCGGCCAGCTTCACCGGCGGAATGACCAGGCCCTCCTGGTGTATATCTGTCGCCTTGGGAGCCCAGCCCCCCGGGACGCTCCCTCCGATGTCCATCCAGTGGCCGGTGTTGGCGAAGACCGCGACGAGTTCGTCTCCGACGAAGTACGGGGCCACCAGGTTCACGTCGGGCAGGTGGGTGCCGCCGATGTACGGATCGTTCAGGATCCAGATGTCACCGGGCTTGAATCCGCCGGCGGCGTTGGCCTTTGCGATCACGTTCTGCACCGTGAACTGCATATTGGCCAGAAAGACCGGCAGCCCGAGGCGCCCTTGGGCGATCGTCTCGCCAGTCTGGGGGTGGAAGATTCCATGCGCGCAGTCGTTGGTCTCCGAGATGATAGGCGAAATGGCCGCGCGTATCAGGTGCTGATCCATCTCGTCGCCGATAGCCTCCAGAGCGCCCTTTACAACCGATATCGTTACCGGATCCATCTCTACGCCACCTCGACAATCAGGTTCGAATACCCATCCACACGCGCCCGCATGCCCGGCTCCACCACCGTGGTTGCATCCGATTGCTCGACGATCGCCGGGCCGGGTACGACCATCCCGGGCAGGAGCTGCCGGCGGCTGTACACGGAGGTCGGCATCCACTGCCCGAAGTAGACGCTCCTCATGGACTCGGGTGCGGGAGCTTCCGCCTCCCCCAACTCGGCCGCCATGCGCTGCGGAAGCCGACGGACACCCACCGCTGTAGTGCGCAGGTTCTCGAACATCACCGCCATCACCCCCAGTGGGGGCCCGTACTCCTCGCGATACAGCTTGGCGAAGGCCTCGGCCATCTCCGCCACCGACCACTCGGCACGAATCGGGACCCGCAGGGAGTGGATCTGCCCTCGATAGGCCATGTCCGCGAAGTGCCGGAACTCTATGTCTGCCGAGTCCACACCATCGCGAACCAGCTGCTCATAACCCGCCTCAGTATGCCTGGCCAGGAAGTGGGCGACGTCTGCGTCACTCAAGGTCTCGGCCGGCGCATGTATGGTCTGGCCGAAGTCGTAC
>JAKAOC010000442.1 GCA_021823385.1 Actinomycetes bacterium | reverse complement strand
CATCTGGAATCCGCCGCAGACACCCAGCGTGAAGCCACCTCGCTCGCGATGGCGTTCTATCGCCTCGGCCAGGCCGCTATCGCGGAGCCAGGCAAGGTCTGCAACCGTGGCCTTGGTACCCGGAAGCACCACCAAGTCGGGCGTTCCCAGTTGAGCCGGGTGCCGCACCCAACGCAGGCTCACATCCGGCTCGAAGCGCAAAGGGTCCACGTCGGTGTAGTTGGAAATTCGCGGCAGGGCGATGACGGCAACCTCCAGCCCTCCGGGGTCGGAGAGGGTCGACGCCCCTAGGTCCAAGGAGTCTTCGCCGTCGATGGCCGGGCCATGACGATAAGGCAGCACGCCGTAGCAGGGCCGCCCCGTCAGCTCGTGGAGCTGGTCAATTCCCGGCGTCAACAGGTCCGGATCGCCCCGGAATTTGTTTATCACGTACCCCCCGATCCGGGCCCGGAAATGTTCGGGCAGGAGCGCGATGGTGCCGTATAGAGAGGCGAAAACACCTCCCCTGTCGATGTCGCCGACCAAAACGGCCGGCAGGCCGGCGCGGTGGGCGAGAGCGATGTTGGTGGTGTCGTGCTCGAGAAGGTTGATCTCGGCTGTCGATCCCGCCCCTTCGACGACCACCACGTCGAAACGCGAACGCAGGTCAGAAAGCGCCTCTTCCACGACCGGGCGGAGCGACTGCTTGGCCGCGTAATACTGCTGGGCCGGCATCGTCCCCAGCGGACGCCCCATTACGATCACCTGCGAGCTCCGATCACCGGTTGGCTTCAGCAGGACAGGATTCATCGCGACCTCGGGCCTCACCCTCGCGGCGGCGGCCTGGAATGCCTGCGCGCGGCCTATCTCGCCCCCGCTGTTGGTCACGTACGAATTGAGCGCCATGTTCTGCGCCTTGAACGGGGCCACTGCCACCCCCGCATCGGAGAGAACCCTGCACAGGCCGGCAACGACCGTCGACTTGCCGACGTCGCTTCCGGTGCCCAGAATGGCCAGTCCCTTGGCGGTCATCAGCGCCTCCGCGCAGGCGTGAAGGCCATCTCGGCCAAGCCAACGAAACACAGCGTCGCCAGCCCGAGCATCCGCGAAAGCCTGCACGCCTCCTCGATGTCCTGGGCGAGCGGCGGCGATCCTCCCCCTAAAACTCCCCGGTGCTCCGCGAGTCCCTGGTAAAGGTTCTCGCCACCCAAGCTCACCTCCAGCAAGGCGGCAAAGGCAGCCTCGATAACCCCGGCGTTGGGTGAGGGGTGGGCGGGCGCATCCCGGCGGATGATCCCAGCCACCGCGGCGGACCGGGAGGGCCGAAGGGCCATCAGCCCTAGTGCCGCCAGGCGGGCGGGAAGATAGTTTGCCGCGTCGTCCAGCCGCGCGGCCGCGGTGCCGAAGCGCCGGTAGCGCTCGCTGCGGTGTCCCACCTGTGAGTCCATGGTGTTGATCATGCGATATGCGTACGCGCCCCTGGCTCCGCCCACCGCCGCCCAAAGCAGAGGCGCCACCACGCCGTCGACGGTGTTCTCGGCCACCGACTCGATGACGGCGCGAGCGATCTCGGACTCGGAGAGGGAGGCGGTGTCCCTGCCCACCAGGGAGCGAACCCGGTCGCGCGCAGCCGGCACGTCCCCCTTCTCCAACAGGCTTTTCACCGCGCGCGCTTCGCCGAGCAGCATGCTGTGCGCTACCGTCACATAGGTTGCCGCCACGACGACCGGCACGGACCGGAAGGCGAACTCGGCCAGGGCCAATCCGCCCGCCACGTAGACGGCCCCGGCGGCGCGGGTGTCGCGGTAGCACATGTGTTCCCATCGCTCCAGCGCCTTCCCCGCCAGCGCGACGGGATGGGGCCTGAGAAGTTTCTCCTCGAATGCGAAATCGAACAGGTACCCGCCGGCCAGGCCCCACCAGCGGCTTACCACCGCAAGCCTCCCAGCAGGAGCCCGAGCGTCTCGCCGACCACGCCGGCGGCGCCTATCACATCCCCGGTCACGCCTCCGATCCGCCGATAGGCGAGCAGGACGGTCCCGCCGAAGCCAAGCGCCACGCCGGCGACCACGGCCTCGCCGCGCCCCCCGCCGATGGCCCAGGCGGCTGCGAAGACAACGATCGCGGTTCCGAGGGCCAGCCACCCGGGCATGCCCGCCGTGTCGAAGTAGCTCCCGATTCCGCCCTCGGTGAGGTACCGTCCCCAGCGAAGCGTCGCCGCCATCCCCAGCCTGGAAAGTGCCCAGGCCGGCACGATCAGCCAGAGCGCCCCCGCCACCGCCAGCTCCAGAAAACCCACATACCGTGCAAGCATCACGGCCACGACCACCGCAACCCCAAAGGCGCCGATCTCGGGTGACTTCATCACCTGTCGCCGGCGCTCAGGCGGCAGGGGTGGAAGGAGGCCGTCGCCACAGTCCGCAAGGCCGTCGAAGTGCAGCAACCCTGTAAGTGCCAGGTCCGCAATAAGCATGGCAAGCGCAGCTACCGGCTCGGCGCCCACTTTTCCCACCAGGATCCCCACCCCGGCTATCAAGGCACCCAATACCGCGCCCACCACCGGGAAAAAGCCGAGAGTGCTGCGCCTTGGTGAGCCGGAGATGGGCAGCGAAGATAGAAAGCCGAAGGCCGCCTTCACAGCTCGACCACCCTTCCGGCAACCACCAGGCAGGCCCGGTCCGCAACCGAGGCGACGGCCTGATTGACGCGTCCCATCGCCTCTTGGAAGGCGATGCCCAAGGCGGTGGGAGCCAGGGGAGAGAAACCAACTTCCTCGCTCACCAGGACGACCGGGTCTTCCCGGGCGCGCAAGGCGGCCACCAGTGCACCCGCGTCGGCTTCGAAATCGGGGAATCGCACCACCCAGGCGCCCAGCGAGTCGACCAGGGCGGGACCGGTCGTGGCAAGCAGTTGCCCAGGCAGTTCGGCGCCGCACTCCAGCGTGCGCCAGTGCGGCGG
>JAKAOC010000441.1 GCA_021823385.1 Actinomycetes bacterium | reverse complement strand
TACACGACATTGGGGCGGTCTTGGAGCTCTAGTGTTCCGGCGCCCATTCCGGTGGAAATCAGGCGATAGGCGGGAAGTTCGCCGATCGGCCTCGCCGCGGTGGCAAGAAGAGCCGCGCCGGTCGGAGTGGCCAGCTCGTGGCCAGAGACACTGGATGTCAGCTCGAAGCCGATCAGGTGTGCAGTGGTGGCAGGGGCCGGAACCGGAAGGACCCCGTGCTCGGTCCGCACGGCCCCGGTGCCGGTCTCGACGGCGGAGACGAAAACCGCCTCCACGCCCAAGTACTCCAGGCCCAAGGCGAAACCGAGGATATCCGCCACCGTGTCCCAGGCACCGACCTCGTGTAGCTCCACTTCATCGATGCCCAAGCCGTGCAGCTGGGCCTCCACTCCGGCCAAGCGCGCCAACGCCTCCAGAGCCTGCTCCTCAGCCCGCCTGCCCAAGCCGGCGCGCATCATGAGCTCCCTGATCCGGCTGTAGCTCCTGGGTGGCTGTGGCGCACTTGCCTCGACGGCAACACCTGCCGCGACCAGCGCTCCGCTGGAGCGCCTCACAGCGTTGACCCGCACCCCTTCCACCCCCGCGGAGGCCAGGGCGGTATTCAAGCGTTCGAGTGGGAACCCCAGGTCCACCAGCGCCGCCAAGGCCATGTCACCGGATATGCCGCTGGGACAGTGAAGTACGAGCGCTTTCAAGCGCCGTCTCCACTCTTCTCGGCCTTGCCGGCCACGATCCTCACCGCCGCGCAGGCAGCACCGAATCCGTTATCGATACCCACCACGGCCACACCCGGCGCGCATGAGGCGAGCATGGACATCATGGCTGTGGCTCCGGCGGCGGACGCCCCATAGCCCACTGAGGTCGGGACCGCGATGATCGGATTCTGGACCAGGCCGCCCAGGACCGACGGCAGGGCGCCCTCCATCCCGGCTACCACGATCAGCGCATCGAAAGAGCGCAGCTCGCCGATCTTGCCCAATAGACGGTGCAGCCCCGCAACACCGATATCGGGCACGAGCTGGCATGAGATGCCACATGCACGCAACGTGGCGACCGCTTCCTCGGCCACCGGGATATCGGTGGTTCCGGCGGTAATGACGCCTACCAGTCCGGAGCGCGCAGGAGCCGTGCGCAGCACCACTGATGCAAGCACCTCCGGGAAGGCGACGGGATCGGGATGGACCCGCGACTCTGGAAATGCATCCAGCAATTCCGCCACCTGCGCACGTCCGGCCCGAGTAACCAGAACCGGACCAGGGTCCGACTCGAGCATCTCACCGGCCAGCACCACCACCTGCGACGGCGACTTTCCAGGGGCGAAGATCGCCTCCGGAATGCCGATCCGGTTGTAACGGAGGTG
This sequence comes from Actinomycetes bacterium, assembly GCA_021823385.1. The sequence continues at coordinate 1,586 of JAKAOC010000441.1, read as the reverse complement.
GTCCAACTCGGCGAATGCGTCCAATTTCTTCCTCATCCCTGGTGCGCCCGTAGGCGCGCCTCGCCCAAACAGGCTATTTCCGCCCTGTGCCGTCTTGGCCGAGCGGCAAGAAGCGCATGCGGCGGTGGCCGCACTAACGTCGAATCCATTATGACCGCCTTCATCTACAAGAGGGTCGCCTACCTGGGGCCCAGAGGCACCTTCACGGAAGAGGCACTTCTCTCCCAGCCGGACCTCGCTTCCGGCGAGCTTGTCGAGATGGGCTCGATCGACGCGGTGCTGGACGCGGTCGACAACGGGCAGGTAGACCTAGGCTTCGTCCCAATCGAAAACTCCATCGAAGGAACCGTCCCGGCGACGATCGACTCGCTGGTCTTCGACCATGACCTCTACATCGAACGTGAGGTGGTCCTCGATATTCACCTTCACCTGCTTGGTCTGCCGGGCGGCGAGATAGGGCAGGTCCGGGAAGTCCACTCCTATCCGCACGCCATTGGCCAATGCCGCAGATTCCTGAACACCGAACTCCCAGGCGCAATCGTGCACGCCACAAGCTCCACGGCGGAGGCGGCACGCCTGGTGGCGGAGGCGGCAGACCCGGCCTTGGCCGCCATAGCCCCGCAAGCGTCGCGGGACATCTACGGCCTCGCCACCCTGAGAGCGGACATTGAGGATCACGGCGGCAACCAGACGCGCTTCCTGCTGGTGGGCAAAGGCGTGGTGCCGGCCCCTACCGGGAACGACAAGACCTCTGTGGTTTGCTTTCAGGTGAAAGACCAGCCCGGATCCCTCTTCAGCATCCTGGCCGAGTTCTACGCCCGAAACATCAACCTCACCAAGCTGGAGTCCAGGCCCAGCAAGCGAGAACTTGGCCAATACTGCTTCGTAATCGAGTTCAACGGCCACGTCTCCGACCACGATGTCGCCGACGCGCTTGTGGGACTGAAAGGCAAGCTCGCCGACCTCAAGTTCCTGGGCTCTTTCCCCAACGTCAGGGAGGCGCAGCCCCCGAAAGGACGTGAAGTGCCTGCCGAGGACTCGGCTTGGGGGTGGCTCGCCTCCATTCGAAAGCAGATCGCCGAACCACGGGGGTAAAGTGTCTCTCCGGAGGGATGGCAGAGCGGACAAATGCGAAGCACTTGAAATGCTTTGAGCCAAAAGCTCCGTGGGTTCGAATCCCACTCCCTCCGCCAAGGGTTACATACAAAACTGACGAGGTCACACCTACAAAAGTGCATCACCACAATGCACTGCGGGTGTGACATTCGTATTTAATCCGGCGTCGTCGCCGCTGACGCCGCCGCGAGCGTGATCCAAGTGGCCGCTCGGGCAGCTTGGGGGTGATTCGGTGGTGGCTCCGCCCTCGGGGTTTGTCTGCCGGGGTGCTGCGGGAGCCCGCTCAGGAGGGCCGGTAGTTGGCGATGTCCTCTTTTCGCCGTCTGGCCCTGCGAGGTGTGGTCTCGCCTTTTTCGGCCAGGCTCGCCAGCTTTCTCAGGTTGGCCGCGGAGAGCAGCATGGCCACGAAGATGCTCTGGGCGGCGATGCCGCGCACCCGGCGACGGGCGGGAGCGGCCAGTGCCTGGTGG
>JAKAOC010000440.1 GCA_021823385.1 Actinomycetes bacterium | reverse complement strand
GGCATCCGCCCCGCATCGCCACTCTCACGCTCAATCCTGCCGTCGATGTCTCCTACGACGTGCGACACCTCGAGCCCGACCGCAAGAGCCACGCGCTGGCCACCCGCTTCGATCCGGGCGGCAACGGTGTGAACGTCGCCCGCGGCCTGCAGGCGCTAGGGGTGGACGCGCATAGCTGCTGCCTGATAGGCGGGCGAGTAGGGCTGCTCTTGAAGGACCTGCTCGGGCAGGAGCTGCGCCACTCCCACTGGGTGCAGGTGCCCGGCGAGACGCGCATCAACGCGACCATCCTGCAGCAGGAGCCAAGGTCCCAGTTCGAGGTCACCGGAAACGGACCCATGGTCGGCCCGGCGCATCTCGATGACATCACCGACCTCTTCCTGCGCCTGGCCGCGGGAGGATTCGCGGTGATAACCGGCTCCACCCCGCCCGGCGTCGAGCCCGGCTTTTACGCCGCGCTCGTTCACCAGGCCTCGGCTCAGGGCGCCCGGGTGGTGGCCGATCTCAACGGCCCCCAGCTCGCCGAAGTGATTGCCGAGAAGCCCTACCTGGTCAAGCCGAACCTGTACGAACTCGAGCAGCATTGCGGAAGGCCTCTCAGCGGCCCGGCGCACGCCGCCGCCGAGGCCCTGCGCCTGAACGAGGCCGGCGTCGCCAACGTGTGCGTCTCACTGGGCCCCGCCGGGGCGCTTTTGGCAAGCGGCGGAAAGTGCCTTTACGCCACAGCCCCGGCCGTAGAGGTGCGTTCCACCGTTGGGGCCGGGGATTCCATGGTCGCCGGACTTGTCGCGGCCCTGGCAGCGGGCAGGGGGCCCGAAGAGGCTTTGCGCCTAGGTGTGGCCTGCGGAAGCGGAACCGCCGCAAAGCCGGGAACCGCCATCTTCGACTGGCCCCAGGTGAAGGCGCTCATGCCCGCCGTCGAGATCTCGGACTGCACCGCCCTTGGCTAGAGCAGGGGCTCGTCACGCTTGGGCGGGATGATCACCACCGGGCAGCAGGCACGTTCCGCCACTTGATGCGAGGTGGAGCCGAGGGCGTCGGAGGTCATCTTGTGCCCTCTGGATCCCAAGACCACCAGGTCGACCCGCTCCTCCGCACCTACCACGAGGATGGCCGAGACGGGGTTCCCGTCGACCACCACCGACTTGTAGCGAATCCCGGCCTCGGAGAGGGGCCGGCACCAGCGCTGCTCGAACTCGTCGATGATCGCCTGGCGGTGCCTCTCGGTCGGCACGAGCTGGCCCGCGTAGTCGGGGGCGAGGAGGCCGAGGGAGTGCAGGGCCACCACTTCGGCCGAGAGAGACCTTGCCAGCTCGGTGACCCAGGCCAGCGCAGCATTGGAGGCGGGCGAGCCATCCACTCCCACCAGAATCTTGCGGATCATGCCATTCCTCCTGGCCTGGTGCGGGGCTCAGCGAACGACAGCGCCGCTTGGCCACACGCCTCCCGGCCTGAGGATAGGTGGCGCGCACTCCCTCTGCAAATCCGACCCATGCCAACTTGGGCCAAATCGGCCCCACCAGGTTGGCTAATGTGGGAGCGTGTCAATACGCGTTTTTCTGGTCGACGATCACGAGGTCGTCAGGCGAGGGCTCGTCAGCCTGATCGAAATGGAGGACGACATCGAGGTGGTCGGCGAGGCCGGCTCGGTGGCCGACGCCCTCTCCCGCCTGCCGGCGGCCCGGCCCGAGGTCATGGTGCTCGATGTCCGCCTGCCCGATGGGGACGGGATCGAGCTCTGCCGCGAGATCAAGTCCGCGCACCCCGAAATCGCCTGCCTTATGCTCACATCCTTCTCCGACGACGAGGCCCTCTTTTCGGCCATCCTGGCGGGCGCCTCGGGGTACCTCCTCAAACAGATCAAGACCGCCGACCTCCTGGAGGCCGTGCGGCGGGTCTCCCGCGGGGAATCCCTTCTCGACCCCGCCATTACCGCCAAGGTTCTGGCCCGCCTTCGTGACCCATCTCCCGAGGACGACCTGCTATCCAAGCTGTCACCCCAGGAACACAAGATCCTGGACCTGATCGCCGACGGGCTTACCAACCGTGAGATCGCCAAGGAGATGTTCCTGGCCGAGAAGACGGTCAAGAATTACGTTTCGAACCTGCTCGCCAAGCTGGGCATGAGTCACCGCAGCGAGGCGGCGGCCTACGCGGCTCGGCTGGATGAACGCAAGAGGATGCGCGACCACACCTAAGGACGAATGTGACTTTGTGCCCCTGACTTGGGGGCATTCGTCATTAGGTCGGTTGAGCGGAAGTCGTCACGATAGTTGCAAAGGGCATCGCCCAGGAGGGAGATGACAGATGGCTCAATTCAACCAGGCCAACCGAGTAGTGGTCGGAATCGACGGCTCCGCCGCCTCGGAGGAGGCTCTGATATGGGCCGCCGAGGAGTCGCGTGTCCGGGGTGCGGTGCTCGAGATCGACCACGTGTGGAGCCTGCCCAACCTTGGCTACGGAGGCTTCGTGGCACAGATCGACGACTTCGAGAAGGACGCAAAGGAGCTTCTCGAAAGAGTCACCGACCAGGCACGCAAGAACCATCCGGATCTCACCATAGAGTCGAACCTCTTGGAGGGGCCACCCGCGCCCGCCTTGATAGTGCGGGGTAAGCGGGCCGACCTGCTGGTTGTCGGATCACGAGGGCATGGAGGTTTCGCGGGGCTCATGCTCGGCTCCGTCTCCCAGCAGTTGGTCCACCATGCCGAGTTCCCCATCGTGGTGGTGCACCCCAGCAAGGCCTGACGCCGGCCCATCCACAGCGCAACCATCCCAACGACGGCCCCGGGTCGACGCCCGCGGCCGTCTGGCTTTCATACTCCGTCACTGCCGCCACAAATAGCGCGGCCATTCATCGCTCCAGCCTCCACTTCACTGCAATGCCGCACCGTTTGCAGCAGTTCCCATCACTCTGAGTAGCGAAATTTCTAAAGTCGCGCCCTCG
>JAKAOC010000008.1 GCA_021823385.1 Actinomycetes bacterium | reverse complement strand
CGGGTCCTGGTGAGCTGTCCATCGTGCAAGGAGAAATTTACGGTCGACATGGCCGGTGGGAGCCTGGGGGAATCCTGATCTCCTCTCCAGAGCGCCTCTGGGAGGAGATCTCCTACATCGCGTACCACTTCCACTGGTCCTTGGACGAAATCCTCGATCTGGAGAACGCCCAGCGGCGGGTCTTCATCGAGAACATCGCGAACATCAATAGGCGGATGTCGGGTGATTGAGTTTGGCGGGAATGCGCTTCTTTAGACGTCGTGGGACCGAGGATGCGGTTGGTAGCCGCCCGCCCACTTCCCTCTTGCAACCGAGCGCGGCAGAGCCGCCGCATCGCGGAGACTCGCCGGCCCAGGTTGGGCCGGCAGGCTGGGAGACCCTTGCTCCGACGCGGCCCCTCATCGCCCGCGGGCCGCAGCTTATGCTCGACTCCGCTCCGGCTGAGTGGCTCCCCGACTATCGAGACCCCACTTTCTCGCTCTCACCTTTGACACACTTCGTCTCCGACCAGGCCCCGGCGGGACTGGTCTCGCTCACCGGCCAGCCCTACCGCGGGACCTCGGTGCTGCCCGAGGGAGCGGCGGCGATGCCCGAGGTCGAGCTGGTGCCGCGCAGGGTTGAGCGGCCGGATGGCGACGCTGCCACCGCGGAGTCCGGCCCAGACAACGGCAGGGTCTATTTCGCCATACCCAGGCGTGAGCCCAGGCAGCCGGTGCAGCCGGCTGCGGCGAGCGCGGTGCCCCGGCCCGCGAGGCGTACCAGCACTTCGCTCCGTGCCATGCCCGCGCGCCGCCCGTCGATGTCCCGAGCCCCCGGAGCCATCACCGATCCCACACCGCGGCCAAGCGTTGCCCAGACGCCCCCCGGCGCCGTGGAGGCTCGCTCGGGCTCCTGGCGCGATTCTCAATGGCAGAACGAAGGTGGCGCGGTCTCCATCCCCAGTTGGACGCAAAGCGTTGCTTCGCGCTACCTGGCCGACGCCGGCAACAGGTCTGGGTCCGGATTCCAGCCCGTGGAGCGGGCAGCGGGGGCCGCGGCTCCCGCTAGTGCCGCTGCGCCTCAGCCGCCGGGCATGGCTCATGGCGCCGAAGCGTCGAATGTCGCGGCACCAAACCTGCCTGTGACCACCGGGACCAGCCAACCGGCCGCAGCGCTACCCGGCTCCGGATCCAAGCCCGTGGAGCGGGCAGCGGGGGCCGCGGCTCCCGCTCCTGCCGCAGTGGCTCAGCCGCCGGGCGCGGCACCAAACCTGCCTGTGGCCACCGGGACCAGCCAACCGGCCGCAGCGTCACCCGGCGCCGGCTCCACGAGCGAGGGTGGCTCCCCGCCGCCCGGGCACGCGGCATCCCGTGCCGCGGCCGCGCCCCTGGGCCGCCAAGAGGCCGACGCTGAGCGGGGCCTGCTCGGCGACAGGGATGATCGCCTGACCGCTGGGCGCCAGGTCGCCACGCCTCCGGTGGAGGAGGTGGCGAACCCGCCCGCCCCCGAGACCGGAGTAGGAGCCGGTCCTGATGGTCAATCCCTGAATGCATTTCCTCGCCACTCCGGTTCCCGCCAGCCCGCGCCCGCATCCGGGAACCAGGACGGGGTGCGGCAGGGCCAATCCGCGGAGCTGCCGTTTTATGGCGCTACGCGGGACTCCCGTCAGCCCGGAACGCCCGTACAGGCGGGCTCTGTCGTGTTGTCCAAAAGTGCGTTGGGGGAGATGCGAGTCTCGGGAGTGGCGCCTCGGGCGAGGGGCGCCTATCCCACGGTCGTACCCGAATCCAGGGCAGGTCGCGGGGTAAGCGTAGACCCCTTTGGGCTTCCTTCACGGCCGCTGGTCGGCGCGCGCCCTCTTGCCGCGGAGCCGGAGCCGGGGGCGGTGGAACTGCCGGGCGTGGGTCCGGTCGAGGTGCGTCAGGATGCAATGGCCGACGCAAGGCTGCGAAACGCGGATGCTCTGGGATCCACGACCGGGGGCCACATCGATATTTCGCCATCACTCGGTTCGGTGTCCGGCCCGCAGGCGATCGGGGTCTTTGCCCATGAGCTCACCCACGTCTATCAGCAACGAGCTCTAGGCGGCCGACCCATGCCGGACCCTGCGAGCGTCGAAGGGAAGAGGATGGAGGCCCAGGCGGAGTCGGTGCGCCGCACCGTGGAGCGCTCGCCGGCCGCATTCGCGGCAACGGGCCCGGCGTCGCCTCCGGGTATCCGCGCCCCCGGCTCAGTGGCACCTGCCTCACCGAGCGGCAAACTGCCGCCTCGGGCACTTGCCGTGGCGAGGGTCGCGGCGTCGGCGGTCGCATCCGCCCCGATCGGTTCTGGACTGGCAGCCTCTGTCCGGCCGGCCATCACCAGGGCCGGTGCCGGCCCGGCAGACCAGCCAGGAGCGGTTCGTCCGGCTGCGCCCCGGGTGATATCCGGCGGTGCCCCTGCGGCACACCCGGCGCCTCAGCGCATCGTCTCACCGGTGGCCGGCATGGTGGCAGGTGCGGGCGCGCCCGCCGGCGGAGCGTCGACCCAGCATCTTGCCTCTGGCCACGCCGCAGCCACCAAGGACGCGGTCAACTCTGCCAGCGCCCCGAGCCAAAGCGAGATGCGCATTCCCGAGCAGGAAGTAAACCGGCTATACCGCGAATTCCTGCACCGTTTCAAGAACCAGCTCCGCTGGGAGGCTGACCGAAACGGCCGCGTCAACCGGTTCTTCAAGGACTAGGAGCTTCGATGGCAGCAAACGTAGGCGAATTTACCGTAAGCATCTATTTCACCTTCGAGGTGGAGGGCATGGACTTCGGCCAGTTCACGCGCATGGAGGGATTCAGCATCACCAACGACCACGAGATACGGCAGACGGCGAGCCAAGGCGAGTTCATGCACGTGTTTCCGGGCCGTATCCGATACTCCAACCTCAAGCTTTCCAGGCCACTTTCGCCGCTCTCGAAGAAGTTCATCTCCTGGATGCACTCCTTAGGGGGCAACATGGGGCGCGTCGGCGTCCTGAAGGCGCTGAATCCGGACCAGAGCGAGTTGGTCGCCTGGTCACTGGAGGGAGTGCTGCCGGTCTCGTGGACCGGTCCGAACTACGACATTTCCTCGCCCGAAGTGGCGATGGAGACCCTTGAATTCGCATACCGTGGCATTCTCCCGATGGGTGCGGAGGTGGGCGCGGGTGTCAGCCAATCCAATTCGATGCTCCCGAGTCTTTGATGGGACCGCTTTGAAATTTCGCCACTCTGAGAGGAGGCCTGAATGGGCGTAATGTCGCTGATAGAGGGAAAGCTTGGCATGGCACAGGCCTATCTCTCGCTTGACGAGGCCGAGGCCCCGAGCATGAAGCAGCTTGCCCTGTCGGCGTCGCAAATGACGGCGGTATCCGGCAACACCTTCACCTTCAAATTCAATCCCCTTTCGTACACCATCGAGAAGGACTCGCACTGGGCTTCGGCGCCGCAGGCGTCCGCGGACGAGGCTCCCGATTCCAGCTTCCTCGGCCCGGGAGCGAGGGGCCTCAAGCTGGAAATTTTCATGGACGACTCGTGGAATCCGATCAACGGTTCAATCCAGCCCGAGATCGATTTCCTCATGAAGTGTTGCGACCCGACGCCGGAATCGGTGGCTGAGGGGAAGCCCCGGCCACCCTACGTGCGCTTCGGCTGGGGGGCCAATGTCTTGTTCAAGGCCTACGTTTCCAGCGTCAGCGTGGAAGTCGGCCTTTTCTCGCCCATCGGCACACCACTCAGGGCCACGGCCAGCATCAGCCTCACCGAGGTCCCGGAATCGGTGGCGCGCCAGAACCCCACCTCCGGTACGCCGAACCCTCAGCGTGCCCACCGCGTCGAGGCGGGAGACACCCTGGCCGGCATTGCATACCGTTACTGGAAGGACCCCAATCTTTGGCGAGCCATCGCCGAGGTGAATCGCATAGACAATCCTGAGAGCCTGACCCCGGGGCGCGAGCTTCTCATACCTGAGGCGGCCGATGCCCGCCTCATTGGCTAGGAGATGTCCTTGAGCTCTAGCCCGGGCGCCCAACGCACCTCGACCATCCCGGAGATATCGATAGAGGGCGCGCCGCTGGATCCCATGGTGTCCGCCGCGCTCGTTTCGACTGAGGTGTTCACCTCCATCGTCTCTCCGGGATCGGCCGCGCTGGTCTTCTCTTACAAGGGAGCCAGCCAGATCGCCATGGGGGGCTTCGAGATAGGCGCCAGTTTGAAGGTGAACCTGCCCGGGCGCCTCGATCCGCTGCTTCCCCTATTCCAGGGAAAGCTCAGTGCGCTCGAGCTGGACTATGCCGTGGGCACCGGCTCGCGGCTCGTCGTGCGCGCCGTCGATGCGGCGCACAAACTGACCATGAACACCTCGCCTCGCATCCAAGCGGACATGACGAGTTCGGAGATGGTGGGCATGATCGTCGAGGAGGCCGGGATCATGCCGGGGATGATCACTCCGACGAGTGACCTCAACAAGGTGATCGTAAAGCCGGCCATCGACGACTGGAGCTATATCCAGTATCTGGCCAAAAGGGTCGGGTACATCGCCTACATGAGCGGCGGAAAGTTCTTCTTCACGCCCCCCACTCCGGCCGAGGAAGGGCCCGAACCCTACGCCAGCTACGAGGAGCCCATGGTTCCCAACCTGCTGGTTTTGGGGAAGAATCTGGTCCGCTTCACCGGTAGGGTCTCGGCTGCCGCCCAAGCCGAGGAGATCAACGTTCGCGGCTGGTCCGTGCAAGAGGAGGTGCCCACAGAGGGCGTGGGGGTGCTGGAAACCGATTCAGCCCTGCCGTCCGCGCCCAATGCGGAGCTCGCCCAACTGGGTGGCGTGGAGCAGATGGTCGTTGCCGATCCGTCGTTCACGACGGAATCGTCCGCCGAACTCTACGCGGATTCGATTGCCGATTATCTGGCGGGACTGGCCTACCAGATGCACGGCACCACTCTCGGGGATCCCAACCTCGTAGCTGGTGACATAGCCCGTGTGGCGATGGCCGGAATGCCCTTCGACGGCGCCTACCTGATCACGGAGGCAACGCATGCGGTCTCTCCCGAGTTCGGGTATCAGGTGGACTTCTCGCTTTCGGGGAGGGCGGGATCATCGCTGATCGACCTGGTGGGGTCCGACGTCCCGCAGCTCCACCGCCAGATGGTCGGCGTCGCACCGGGGGTTGTCACCTCATTGGCCGATCCTGAAATGCAGGGGCGCGTGCAGGTGAGCTTTCTCTGGCTCGATCCGAAACACCAGAGCGATTGGGTGTCGGTGGTTCAGCCATCGGTGGGAGACGAGAGCGGGACCGTCTTTTTGCCCGAGGTCGGGACCGAGGTCCTTTGCGCCTTTGCCAACGGCGATATCAACCACCCCTACGTTCTGGGCGGCCTGTGGAGCGCGGAGAACAAGCCCAGCTCGCCGGAGCTTATGGTATCCGACCTCGGCGAGGTTATGCAGCACCGCATCGTCTCCCACGAGTACTCATTCATGATCGACGACAATCCGGAGACCATGGGGGTTCGGATGCAGGATCTTGAGGGGTCCTTCCAGATCGCCATCAACGGGACCGAGGACGTGATCACCATCCGCGCGGCCGAGGGCCAGGTGATGGTGAGCGGCGGGACCATCACAATCCAGGCGGAAGAGGAACTCACCCTGACCGCGCCGAGTATTTCGATTTCCGGAGATGCCGACGTCTCCATCGAGGGTGCCTCGATCTCGATTTCCGGAGATGCCGACGTCTCCATCGAGGGTGCGACGGTGAGCATCGACGCGCCGGAGATCTCGCTTGCCTAGCCGCGGCCGCGAGGGGGCCGAATCATGAGCTTCGAATTCGTAGGCAACGGCTGGTCCTATCCGGTCCGGATCACTCCCGATGGCGGGGTGGACCTCTCGGCGGGCGTGGAGGAGGTCGAGGAGGCGATGCGCATAATCCTTGCGACCTCACCGGGGGAGCGCCCGATGCGCCCTGAGTTTGGGTGCGATCTGCATCGCTTCGTCTTTTCCGTGGCAAATTCGGACACGGCGGGGATGATCGCGCAAGAGGTCCGTAGTTCGGTGACGCGCTGGGAGCCACGTGTCACCGTGAAGGACGTCGATGTCACCTACGACACGGATGTGCCCGAGGTCCTCTACGTAGGGGTCACCTACGTGATCAAGGGGACGAACGACCCAAGGAACCTTGTCTACCCGTTCTACGTCATCGGTCACGAGTGACGGCGGGTCGGGCGAGATGAACGAGAGCAGGTATTAGCGAGCGATGGCACTTCCATCACCCAATCTCGACGACCGGAGGTTCCAGGACCTGGTCGACGAAGCCAAGCGAATGGTTCAGCGGCGTAGCGGAGTGTGGACGGATCACAACGTCTCCGATCCGGGCGTGACGCTCATAGAGACCTTCGCCTACATGACCGATCTGCTGCTGTACCGGCTCAACCGCGTGCCTGACAAGATCTACCTGAAGTTCCTCGACTTGCTCGGGGTGCAGCTCTTCCCTCCAAACGCCGCGACCTCGGAAGTCACCTTCTGGCTGTCGGCGCCACAGGCCGACGTCATGACGATCCCGCGGGGTACGCGCACCTCGACGCCTCGGCAGAGTTCGTCCACGCAGCCGATCGTTTTCGAGACCATCGAGGATCTCCAGATAGTTCCCTCGATGGCCGCATCGGCCTCCACCGTCTCTGCGTCAGGTCAGGAAACCGACCGCAGCTCCCTCCTTTCGCGCCAGTCCTTCTCCGCCTTCTCGGATCCGCCTGTGCCCGGTGAGTCGCTGTTGATCGGGCTACCGGATGCCGTGCCATCTAATGTGGTCAACCTGCGCTTCAACTGCCGGATCGAGGGCGTAGGCGTCAACCCCGACAATCCGCCCCTGGTCTGGGAGGCCTTCGACGGGAGTGGCTGGAAGGCGTGCGAGGTGGAGAGCGACTCCACCGGAGGGCTGAACAAGTCGGGCGATATCGCCGTCCACATCCCGCGCTCCCATGCCACGGCGCTGCTCAACGGTGAGCGGGCAGGCTGGATCCGATGCCGCGTGACGGAGCCGTCGCAGGAGTGGCCCTTCTACTCCTCCTCCCCGCGCATCCAGGCGTTGACCGTATCCACCATCGGTGGCACCGTCGAGGTGATCAACGCCGAGACCCACGACGACGAGCTCCTGGGCTATTCAAACGGCACCGCTGGGCAGCGTTTCGCACTCGAGCACGCGCCGGTGGTCAGGCCGGAGGGCCCCGTCGTTGTCTTGGTCGGAGGCGAGGCGGGATGGCAGGAATGGGAGGCCGTCTCGGACTTTTCGCGCAGCGATGTTGACTCGCTCCATTTCATTTTCGACATCTCCTCGAGCGAGGTGATCTTCGGCCCCGCGGTCCGCGACTCGGACGGCAAGCTGAAAAGTTTCGGGGCGGTTCCCGCCAAGGATGCTCCGATAAAGGTCCGCCGGTACCAGAGCGGTGGCGGGCGCCGCGGTAACGTCCAGGCGCACTCGATAACCATGCTGAAGAATCCAATTCCTTTCGTGGCCAAGGTGGAGAACCGTATCCCCGCCACCGGGGGCGTCGATGGCGAGGATCTTGAAGAGGCCAAGGTTCGCGGCCCGATCTCCTTGAAATCGCTGGCTCGGGCGGTTACCGCAGATGACTATGAGGTGCTCTCGCGCGAAGCGGCCCCCGAGATGGCGCGCATCCATTGCCTCCCGACCTTCCGCGACGGAGGGGAGGGATCGGTGACGGTGCTGGTGGTCCCGGCCGTCGACACTGACGCCTCGGGACGCATAGATTTCGGCTCCCTTGCCCCCAACGAGCAGTCGCTGCGCGCGATCGCCCGGTATTTGGACGATCGGCGCACGATCGGCGCCCGGGTCATGATCGAGCCGCCCAATTACCAGGGGATCACGGTGGTGGCCATGCTGAGGTCCACCAATACGGCCGACCCGGAGAGGGTGTTGAGGGACGCCGAGGAGCGGGTTTACCGCTTTCTCTCGCCCCTCGAAGGTGGACCCGACGGCGCCGGTTGGCCCCTTGGCCGCACCCTGCACGCCGGCGAGGTCTTCGCCCAGCTGCAGGCGGTTCAAGGTGTACTGGAGGTGAGCGACGTCCGGCTCTTCCTGGCCGATCCGATCTCCGGCACGCGTTCCGCGGCAACCCAAAAAGTGGAGATCGGGCCCGATACACTGCTCTATCCCTTCGAGCATCAGATCCGCCTTGGTTGAGGTCTGAGGAGCACGGGGGTCGCAACGTGAGAACTGCCATTGATGGTCTCGAAATGCCAATTCCCACCAGGGAGAGGCTCCCTGGGGTGCTGCAGGAGGACAAATTTCTAGCCGACCTGGTGGACGCGCTGGACTCCGTCCTCGCGCCGGTGCACCTGGTCCTCGACTGCCTCGACGCCTATTTCGATCCGCGCCTCGCACCGGCGGACTTTCTGGAGTGGCTGGCGAATTGGGTGGCGGTCACGCTGGACGAGACCTGGAGCGAGGAGCGCAAGAGGGAGCTGGTCAGAAGGGCGATACCGCTTTATCGGACGAGGGGGACCATGGACGGTCTCCGGGAGCAGGTCCGGATATACGCGGGTGTTGATCCGGAGCTTAAGGACTCGGGCGGTGTGTCCTACTCCACCATCCATGGCGGAGCCGAGCTGCCGGGATTGCGGATGCCGTCGCTGGTGGTGAAGCTGCAGGTCCCGAGTGGATCCCATGTCACCGCCGACAGGCTCGAGAGCATTGTGCATGCTTCCGTGCCCGCGCATGTCGGGGCACGAGTCGAGCTGGTGACGGGCCCATGATCGTCTGCAAGACCTGTGGCTTCCGGAACAAGGAGGGCACATCATTCTGTGTGTCCTGCGGTTCGTTTCTGGAGTGGACCGGCGAACGTGTCTCCGAGCCTGAGTCCACGTCCGGTCCTGCGGCGGGTCCCGGCACTGATCCTCAACCCGAGGGCTCGTTGATGGAGGACGACTCCGCCGGATCGAGGCTCGCACCGAGCTACCTGGCCGGCGAGCTAGGTGGACCTGCTTCGGCGCCGCCGATCGCCGCTGCGGGCGGTAGCCTCACTGCACTTATCCCTGAGGTGGAGAGCACCCCGGGGGTCGGGACGGTGACGGAGTCGGCCGGCGACCGGGCCGAGCCAGGCCAGACAGAGACCTTGATCGAGCCGGTTACCGAAGGCGCCCCTTCAGCCCGGGTGCCCACCCCTCCCGCACAGGTGGGTGATGCCGAGCCTGTAGCACCTGAAGACACGGAAACGGGTGGCCCGGCCGCTGATGCGTTCGCGGAGGCGGAGCCGTCAGAGGCCGCAGCGAATGGCGCTGTGGCTCCGAGCGCCCTCAAGCCCCAACGGGTGAGTCGCAGGCCGGTTCGCCGAGCGGGTGAGAACGGGGGAGCGGTCCGCCTCGAGCGAAAAACTTTGGCAAGCGGAATCATCTGCTCGGTCTGCGGAACGACCAATGAGGTGCAGCGCTACTTCTGCCACCACTGCGGAAATGTGCTCCCACCGCCCCCACCGCCCCCACCGCCGCTGTCGCGTTGGCAGCGCATAATAAGGCGGGCTCGGATCATCTTCGAGCGGACCTTCTACCTCAAGCCGCGCCAAGCCCAGGCCGGGGAACGGGTGGGACGGCATTGGCGCTCCCAAGGCGCGGATGCATCCAACGAGACCGTCCGCACCAGGTTGGTCACCGTTGCCCAACGTGCCCTGGGTCTGGTGGTGGTCGTTGGCCTGCTGCTTGCCTATCTCGGCCCCTTGCGCAATCCGATCAACTCCGAGATAACCCGAATCAAGGCGGCCGTATCCAACCGCCTCGCGCTCAAGTATGTGGCTATCTACCCGGTTAGCGCCACAGCCACCTCATCACTTGCGGGTTTTCCGCCCACCAACGCCATCGATGGCCTTTCCACCACCTATTGGGCGGCTAAGCCAACCCCCAACAGCGGCGTGGGCCAGTCGATCACCTTCACGCTGTCGCCCGCGACGCGCCTCGACAAGATCGGCTTTATCATCGGCGCGAACGACACAGCGGCCGACTACACCTCGCAGCCCCGCCCGGCCAAGGTGACGCTGAGCTTCAACAATGGGAAGTCCGTGACCTACACGCTGGTCGACAGCTCCAGTTTCCAGTCCTTCACGTTGGTTCGCAACAACGTGAGCAGGGTGACTGTCACCATCAAGTCCGTTTACCTGTCCCCGATAGGCAAGAGCGTCTCCATTGCCGAGGTGCTCTTCTACAGGCTTCAGTAGCGGCGCGTGCGAAAGGAAGTGGGCACTTGCCCCCAATAGTTGTTGCCGGAGCACAAATGATTTGCTCGTTTGGCATGGCGCCCTCGACGCTCATAGCCGAGTCGACGGTGCTGGCCGATGAGCTTCCCGTTGCCACCATCGCCGATGTGATACCGATCGATAACATCCCACCCTTTGGGATGTGCGACTCGCTCGCCAATCCCGAGGTCGTCACTGCCACCACCGCGGCGTTGGGCGTGCTCACGCCCATGCCCTGCGTGCCGGTCATCGTGGACCCGTGGATCCCGATCGCCCCGACAGTTCAGGCGGACGGGATCCCCGTTCTCGTGATGGGAAGCATTTGCAACTGTGCGTGGGGTGGCGTTGTCGAGATCATCGAGCCGGGCCAGTTCTCGGTAGAGGTAAACGCCTGAGCCGCTTGGGCGGCCGGGGGTGCAAAGTTTGGAAAGGCGTTCATTGATTCGAGGCGGTGTCGCAGACTCGAAGCGGCGGTCAGGGGTCTTCGTACGCCTGGCCATGGCCCTGGCTGCTGCTCTGCTCGTAGCAGCACAGCCGGCTTCAAGCGATCGATTGGTCGGCAGGGCTGCTGCTGCGGGCTTCTCGTCCACGCCACTGGTCGGGGTGAACCAGGACTTTGGAAGCTCGGGCCAGCTCCTCCTGCCTTCTGGTGATGGTGCAAGCGCCGCGCAGATGCGCCCGTCGATTGTGCAGGTGCCCATCAGCGCCACGGCCCTAGCCGGAGACGTGCTGGCCGTCTACCAAGGCTCCAACACTGCCGAGGTGCAGATCTACGCGGTGTCGCCCGCCGCCTCGTCTCAAGCCAACTGCTGGACCTCCATCGACTTCAACCCGACGGCAACTCCGGCGGCTTCGACGACCGCCAGCTGTCCCGGCATTCCCATCTCCGGCACCTCCATGGCCGGGTATTCGGCCACCTATTGCCCGCCGGGCGTCTGTGTGGTGGCTGATCCCTCGTTGTTGGTCCAGGCCCTGGTTGCCCAAGGGAGCGGTGATTACTGGGTCGTCCTGGTAGTGGATCTGGTGAATGGGCAGATCGTCTCAAAAAGCGTTGACCTGTCAGTGAGCGGCGCCTCGGGAGCAACCTTTGCAGCCGACACCTCGGGCGGCTCCGCCTATGCGGCGATCGCCCTGACCGGGGACGCCGCAGGCAATATTCCGACCACCGTGGTGAACGCCCTGCAGGTCACGGCCACATCCAACTGGAGTCTGGCCTGCTCGGCGGGCTGCGCCCTTTCCACCTCATCGACGGTGGCCAACCTCGCCCTGGCGGCGAATGGTACCGGCGACGAGTCGCTGATCGCCCAGGGGTTACCTTCATACATTTGGACGCTGACCCCCGGGAGCTCCAGCTTGGGGATCTCAGCTCCTGCGGCACTGAACGGCCTGCCGGGCGCGGTACCGGCAAGCCTGCAGGTGCTGCTCACCACCACCCCGGGTTCCGTATACCTCGACTACCTGACGCTGTCCGCAACGGCTTTAGCCGTTGGCCAAGCGACAGTTGATCTGGGCGCCCAATCGGTGACCTCGAGGAGCGAAAGCGTCACTCTCCCGGCCGGCTTCTCTCCCACGGCCTTCCTGGCCACAGCCCTTGGCACGAACCGCGCCGCCTTCTATTTCGAAGACCTGGGCGCCGCACCTCTATCGCCCTCCACGAGCGGGATTCCTGCTCTCGTCGGATATATTCCAGCCGGCGCTGCGTTTTCGGGTTCCACCGTCGGCACTGCGTCGGAGACAGTGGCCGCCTCATTGCTGCAGGGGGCCAACCAGTTCTGCACTGCCACGACCTTTGCCAACCTGGTTTGTGGCGGCCAGGCCGGAATCCTTTCCTCTACCCCAGGTGCGGCCGACCTGGTGGCGTATGCGGCGTACTTCGACAGTCCTACCGGCTTCACCGCTCCCTCGGCTCTCCAAGCCTACGAAAGCCCCGTCAGCGACCCGATCGCCACCATCCCCGCATCTCAATTATCAGGCTTCGATATCGCGGCGGGCCAGCCAGTCGGACTGTCGGAGCAGTATCCGACGCCCACGAACCAGAGCCCATCCGTCAACCCGGATATCGCAGCCACCGCGCCCACGGCGGCCTCGGCCACGGCAAGCAGCTTGGCTTCTCTCTTCTCCGTGCCGGTTGTCCAATCGACCTTCACCTTCCAGGGACAGGGGTCGGCTGGTGCCGGCACGGTGCAGTTTGCCACCCCAAGCGCGCAGATCTCGGGCGGCAACGCCCCTTACGCGCAGGTTTCCGGGACCATTGCCGGGGTGGATCAGGCGGTGGAGTTCCCCTTTACCGTGCAGGCCACGGTTGACGTGAACGCGCCCGGCACCACCAGCTCCACCGGCACCACCACGAGTACCGGCCTCAACGGCAAGGGCTACTGGCTGGTCGCCTCGGACGGGGGCATCTTCAGCTTCGGGAACGCCGGCTTCTACGGCTCGACCGGCAACTTGACCCTGAACAAGCCGATCGTCGGCATGGCCTCCACCCCGGACGGCAAGGGCTACTGGCTGGTGGCCTCCGATGGTGGCATCTTCTCCTTCGGTGACGCCGCCTTCTACGGCTCGACCGGCAACTTGACCCTGAACAAGCCCGTAGTGGGCATGGCGGCGACCGCGGATGGCGCGGGATACTGGCTGGTCGCCTCGGACGGTGGCATCTTCTCCTTCGGTGACGCCGCCTTCTACGGCTCGACCGGCAACTTGACCCTGAACAAGCCCATCGTGGGCATGGCGGCGACCCCGGATGGCAAGGGCTACTGGCTGGTCGCCTCGGACGGGGGCATCTTCAGCTTCGGGAACGCCAACTTTTACGGCTCGACCGGCAACTTGACCTTGAACAAGCCCGTAGTTGGGATGAGCTGATTATGGATAAAGCATTGATGCCAAACAGCCTGCGCAATAAAGCTCGCAGCCTCATGCTTGGCGCAGCTCTCGCTGCGGGAGCGGCCGTCGCGACACTGGCCGCCTTTGCGGTGCTTGCCTCTCCAGCATCGGCAACGCCGAGCACCAGTGTCTCGTGTGCCATGTCCGGGACTGCGATGACCGTATCGATCACCGGGGCGCCATCGTCTCAATCGTCTCCGGTGGTATTGAGCGCGAACGCGAGTGGCGCGGTGTCGGTCTCGTGGTCGGCGAACGGGACGACCAGCACATGCACCGGCCTCACGGGGGTGACTCTCAGCCCGACTTCGCTGGCATCGGTTGCCGTGAGCGGCAACGGCGCTGAATGGTTCGTAGTCGACCTGCATGCGGTGTCGCTGAAATCGGCGACCTACTGCGTACCGGCTTTTACGATAACGGGCTTTAGCTCGCCGAGCGGGTTGCAGTACGTCATGCCGGCGAACACTGGGGCGGCGGCATCGTTCGGGACAGCCACCGGCGCAACAAACCCGCAAGTCGGGTCGCTGGATTCCGTCTGTTCTGCCGCGGGCACGCAAGATCTGACGGCCGACAGCGGCGTCACGGCCATTGTGGCAACGCCCTCCGCCTCGGGCCAGGTAATCTCCGCGGCTGGCTTCGGGACCGTTGGGGCCCTTTCGGGCGCTTCCTTCACCGCCGCATCCAGCATGGCGAACGGGTCTGCGACCCTGACCGGATCGACGTCCGCGACGTCCGACACGCTTGATCTCTCCCAGGCGACGGGGGCTAGCGGCACCCAGCTGGTGGTGGACACCATCGACGGCTATGCGGTGCTGAGCACCTCCACCGGATACTCCTCCACCTGTTCAGGCACCTGCACCGCCTTCTCCGGCTTCGGGACCATCATCGGCTCCAAC
>JAKAOC010000439.1 GCA_021823385.1 Actinomycetes bacterium | reverse complement strand
CCTTCACGATCTCGCCAAACGGGAGTCGATGAAGAGCTACGCCCAAAACTATGCGCGGCTTCTCTCCGAGGTCGGGGCCACCAGGTTTGTGACGGCGGTGGTCGCCGACGAAGCATGGAGCGAACCGCCGGCGATGGATGACACCCTTTGGCGCAACCTCTGCGAAGGGCTCGCCCTGGTGGAGGATATTTGTTCGGCGAACGGCCTCGTCCAGGTCGTGCATCCGCATGCCGGCACTTTGGTCGAGACCGCCGACGAGGTCGAGGAGGTTCTCGCGCGATCCGATGTGCGCTGGTGCCTCGACACCGGTCACCTGACCATCGGTGGATTCGATCCGGTCGCCTTTGCCAAGAGCTATGCAGACAGAGTCGGCCTGGTGCACCTAAAGGATGTCAAGGCCGACATTGCGGCGCGGCTCCGAGGCGGAGAGCTCTCTCTGCTGGACGCCACGCGCGAGGGCCTCTTCTGCTCGCTCGGCCGCGGAGACGTGCCGGTCGGCGAAGCGGTCTCGGCGCTGGAGCATGCCGGTTACGAGGGCTACTACGTCCTGGAGCAGGACTTGACAATCGATCCGTCACTGGCGGCACAAGACGTGCGTCCGGCCGACGACGTCGAGGCAAGCCTCGCATACTTGCGGGGCCTCGGCGCGTCCTAGGGCGCATCCAGCCGCTCGTTAGCGGGCGGCACTTTTGAGAAAACCATGAAAACCGAGAGCAAACAACCAACAATCAATCAGGAGGGGAAGAGGCATGCGTAAAAGAGCGTCTGCCAGACAATTTCGCGTGATCGCGGCGTTAGCATCGCTCGCGCTATTAGCGGCAGCCTGCGGTAGCAGCTCCACGAGCAGCTCGAGTGCGACGACCGCGGTACTGAAAACTTCGAACACCGCGGCATCGGCCGGGCCGTGCACTTACACTTTCGCCGTCATAACCCATGGTGACAACGGGAACTTCTGGAGCGTCGTCTACAAGGGGGCAAAGGACGCTGCCAAGACTCTTGGCTGCAAGCTGAGCGAGGTCTACGGCTCTCAGCAGCAGGGCCAAGCGAATCCTGACGACAACGCCGAGAACGCCCAGATCCAGGATGCAATCAACGCCCACGTCAACGGAATCGCTGTGTCGGATCATGATCCGACCCTCATGAATGCGACGCTCGCTGCGGCCACCAAGGCCGGCATCCCGGTGGTCCTGCTCAACGCAGGCTGCAACAACCAGGACATCGCCGCGACCGGTGCGATCACCTGCGTCGGTCAGCCCGAGACGCTCGCCGGCCAGATGGCGGGGCAGCGCTTCAAGCAGCAGGGTGTGACCAACGTCCTCTGCGTCATCCACCAGTCCGGGCAGAACCTGCTCGACCGGTGTAACGGGCTTGCTCAGGGACTCGGAGTCGGGCAGACCTGCTCGACCGGCAACGCTCCGTCTTCCGGACCGGCTTGCACCGAGCTGATACTTTCCACGCCAAACGCTGCGAGCAACCCGCAGCAGGCAATCGGACAGGTCACCGCCTACCTGCAGGCGCACCCCGGTATCAACGCGGTTCTGACCCTGAACACGGCAATCTCGGACGCCCTGGTGGCCTCGAATCCGCCCAACGTCAAGATCGCGACCTTTGACCTCGACTCGACTGTGCTTGCGCAGCTGCAGGCCAATCCGCCCAAGCTTGACTTCGCGGTGGACCAGCAGCAATACCTGCAGGGCTACCTGCCGATCGTCTTCTTGTACCTGTACAACAAGTATCACGGCCAGACCGTTGGTGGCGGCACCACGGTGGCGAGCGGGCCAAGGCTCATCGACCACTCCAATGTCTCCTCCGTCGTAGCTTCCGTCAAGGCGGGCGACAACTAGTCCGCAGATGCCGCTGGCAGAGCGGTAGTTCCCCCAACCCCCTGGATGCCGGGCCGGCTCCCTCTTGCCGGCCCGGTCTCCCAGGAGGGACCGGCCGCCGGGCTACAACATCCGAGGGGGGATGTTCCCGGCCTCCGCTTTCCCCGGCCTCCCCGTGAGGCCAACTGATCAAAGGGACTCCAATATGACAGTTACAGCTGCCGATCTCAAAAAGTCCGGGCCGGCCAAAACCGGAGACGAGCGCCTCACGCACGTTGGCCGGGCCACCCGCCTGCTGATGCGCCCCGAGCTAGGTGCGCTTCTCGGAGCCATTGCGGTCTTCGTGCTCTTCATGACCACCGACGCAACTACCAACCACCTCTGGATCCATCAGACGGGCTTTGCCGCGTGGACCCAGCAGGCTTCCGTCTTCGGGATCATGGCCGTGCCAGTCGGCATGCTGATGGTGGCGGGCGAATTCGATCTTTCCACCGGCGTCTTGACGGGCGTGACCGCCATCGTCATGTGGTATTTCATGGACAAGCTGCACTGGAACGCATGGCTGGCGATCGTGGGCACCTTTGCCTTCGCGGCGGTGGTGGGGCTGGTCAACGGCTATGTGGTGGTAAAGACCAAACTGCCGAGCTTCATCGTCACTTTGGCAACTTTTTTCGTTCTCCGCGGCGCCAGCGTCGGCGGAGTCCTCAAGCTAAATGCGGGGAGCACCCAAGTCAGCCTGACCGGCAGTCATTACGCGGGCCTCGCCAGTGCCAAGTCGATATTTGGAAGCACTTTCCTGGCCTCCAAGGCGCTTCCCAACGGCTACCAGACCGCGGACCTCTGGTTCGTCGCGGTAACGATCGTGGGAGCATGGGTCTTGAACCGCACCACCTTCGGCAACTGGATCTTTGCCGCCGGCGGTGACGCCAACGCCGCGCGCAATGTCGGCGTTCCGGTTGCGCGCACCAAGATGATGCTTTTCTTGGGAACCGCCATGTCCGCGGCCCTGGTCGGGATCATCTCCTTCACACAGGCGAGTTCGGCAGTCTCGGAGCAGGGCGTGGGATATGAGTTTTTCTACATCATCGCCGCCGTCGTGGGCGGCTGCTTCCTGACCGGCGGATACGGCTCCGCCATC
>JAKAOC010000438.1 GCA_021823385.1 Actinomycetes bacterium | reverse complement strand
ACGTGCCGCTTGCCTCGACCTTCATGCTATCCACCAAAGAAGGCAAGGAAGCGTACGTTGAGCCGGTAATCGAGGACGGCGGTTACCGGTTCACTGTGAAAATGGGGAAGCCTGAAGATGCTGAGGCGGCGAAGAACGGGACTAAGCTTTCGCGCGGCGCCAACTTCCAGTGTGTTATGTCTGGGACCCCGATAGCGGGTGACTATATCAAGGCGGAGGGTCGTGCCGGACGCGTGGGGGCGCGACTCATGGCGATTGTTGCGGAAGGTACGCGCGGGCGGGTGTATCTTGCGCCATCGTTAGAGCATGAGACGGCTGCACAAAAGGCAAAACCAACGTGGCGACCCGAGGGCGAAATTGCAACCAGAATGACTGGTGGAAACTGCACGCCCTACGGACTTACGTCATGGGGCGACCTTTTCACCCCCCGCCAGCTGGTGGCGTTGACCACCTTCTCCGATCTGGTGCAGGAGGCGCGTGATCGCGTGAAGGCGGACGCTATCGCTGCAGGTCTCCCGGATGACGACAAACCCCTTCGTGAAGGAGGTACCGGGGCTTTGGCCTATGCGGAGGCGGTGGGGGTTTATTTGGCTTGCGGTATCAGCCGAGCAGCCGATTATTGGAGTTCGAATGCCACATGGGAACCCGGCGGTGGATTCGTCGCGCATGCATTCACACGCCAAGCAATCCCTATGGTATGGGACTTCGTAGAGTCGAACCCGTTCTCGGATAACGGTGGTAATTGGTTGTCTACGTGTATGGAATGGGTGGAAAAGGTAGTTTCGAACTTCATGCCTGGAAATGCTGGTCACGCGTTACTTGCTGACGCTCAAAATCAAAGGATCAGCAGTGAAGCAATTGTCTCAACCGACCCACCGTATTACGATAATATTGGCTACGCGGATCTTTCTGACTTTTTCTACGTTTGGTTGCGCAGGTCTTTGAAGCAGGTATTTCCGGATCTCTTTGCCACGCTTGCTGTGCCCAAAGCTGAGGAACTCGTTGCGACGCCCTATCGCCATGGCGGCAAAGAAAAGGCGGAAGCGTTTTTTCTGACCGGCATGACACAGGCCATGCATCGTTTGGCCGAGCAGGCCCATCCGGCTTTTCCGGTCACCATCTACTATGCCTTTAAACAGGCAGAGAGCAATGATGAAGGTACGGCAAGTACCGGATGGGATACGTTTCTTGAGGCTGTTATCCAAGCAGGCTTTGCGATCACGGGTACTTGGCCAGTGCGAACGGAGCGCGGAGCGCGATCTATTGGTATTGGGAGTAATGCGCTTGCCTCGAGCATTGTCCTCGTCTGCCACAAACGTGACGCCTCCGCGCCCGCTACCACCCGCCGCGATTTTTTGAACCAACTCAAGGCCGAGCTGCCCGTGGCACTAGCCCACCTGCAGGCCGGCAATATCGCCCCTGTAGATCTCTCGCAGGCCGCGATCGGCCCGGGTATGGCGGTCTTCACCCGTTTTGCTGAGGTGCTTGACGCCGAAGGCATGCGGCTCTCGGTGCGCGAGGCGCTGGCGCTCATTAATCAGACGCTGGACGAGGCGCTGGCCGAGCAGGAGGGCGACTTTGATGCAGATTCACGCTGGGCGCTAACCTGGTTCGAGCAGTGTAGCTTCGACGAAGGGGAGTTCGGGGTCGCCGAACAGCTTTCCAAATCCAAAAACACGAGCGTGGCCGGGCTAGTCGAGGCGCACATCCTGGTCTCAAGCCGAGGTAAGGTGCGGCTATTAAGGCCGAATGAGCTCCCGGCGGACTGGGATCCTCTTACGGATAAGCGCCTCACGCACTGGGAAGCCGTACATCAGTTGATACGTGTCTTGGAGGCGCAGGGCGAAGCGGCGGCAGCGGATCTTGCAGCCAAACTCGGGGCTCAAGCCGAAATCGCGCGCGAACTCTGCTATCGTCTCTATATGCTCTGCGAGCGCAAAAAGCGCGCGGCGGAGGCGCTTTCTTACAATGCCCTCGTGCAAAGCTGGCCCGAAATCATGCGTCTGGCGCGCGAGGCGAAAGCGCCGACGTCCCCGCGCACGGACGATATTTTCTCTCAGGAATAACGATTATGGCCATGACCAATCATGAGCGCGTGGGCAAGGCGCTCGATCTCCTGAAAGTGGGACTCGCGCCCTTCGTGGAGCGGGAATTTCAGAACGCCTATTCCGGTGCGTCCACAGCCGAGGCAGCCCGCTTCCTCGGTGACGATCGGCTGAATGCAAAGCGATCCATAGAGGAGTGGGACGTGGCCGCACTCCTGAAGCTGATGTGGGAAGCGTGGAATGAGATATTCCGTAAACCACTGGGCTTTGCCGAACGCAGTCTCGTAAGCGAACTGCGGGACCACCGCAACCGGTGGGCGCACCAACAGGTGTTTTCGGGGGATGATGCCTACCGCGCCCTCGATTCGGCAGGGCGTCTCTTAACGGCGGTCTCGGCCCCGCAGTCAGCCGAGATCGAGAAGATGAAGAACGAACTTTTGCGGGTGCGCTTCGATGAACAGGTGCGAGGCGAGAAGCGCAAGAGCGCCAACATCACGATCGAAAGTGCGATAACCGGGCAACTAAAGCCGTGGCGGGAGGTCGTGACGCCCCATAAAGATGTCGCAAGCGGCCGTTATCAGCAGGCCGAGTTCGCGGCCGATCTCTGGCAGGTGCATCTCGGCGAAGGGACGGATGAGTACAGGGACCCCGTGGAGTTCTTTCGTCGCACCTACCTCACGGAGAGCCTGAAAAACATGCTCGTGGGGGCCGTGCGTCGCTTAGGCGGCACCGGCGGCGACCCGGTTGTACAACTGCAGACGAACTTCGGGGGCGGTAAGACACACTCTATGCTGGCCCTGTACCATCTGTTCGGCGGGCGGCCGCCCAGCGAACTCGTGGGGATCGAGGCGGTGATGCGCGACGCCGCTTGTGAAAAGCTCCCGGCCGCCCGACGTGTCGTCTTAGTGGGAAGATCGGAA
>JAKAOC010000437.1 GCA_021823385.1 Actinomycetes bacterium | reverse complement strand
AGGTTGGCGAGATCCGATCCGGCGTTGGGTTCGGAGTAGCCTTGGCACCACTTGTCCTCCCCGGAGATGAGACGAGGCAGAAAGTGCCGCTTTTGCTCCTCGGTCCCCCAATGGAGCAGCGTGTTTCCCACCATCTGGATCCCAAACGCGTCGTTGGGGCCGCCGGTCGGGACGCCGGCGCGAGCGAACTCCTCCGCCAGGACAATCTGGTCCAGCCAGGGACGCCCTGCCCCGCCGTACTCGGTGGGCCAGGTGAGCGCCAAGTACCCGTTCTTGTAAAGAGTCTCTCTCCAGGAGTCGGTGAAGGCCGCCACCTCTTCCTCTGGCAGTCCACCGGTGCCCGTCCAGCCGGCTGGCAGGTTCGTGGAGAGGAATTCGCGGATCTCGGAACGAAAGGCTTCGGCTTCGGCCGGATAGTTCATGTCCATGCCTTGAAACCTATACGACAATGCGTGCCTTACAAAGGCCTAATCAGAACTCCCGCCGGCGGGCACGCACGGCGCCGCCGAACGAGCAGCCCTAGGCGTCCTTGGAGCCGAACCGCTTGCGCAGTTTGCTGCCGAGGTCCTTCGTGGATGCTCCGCGCTGAGAGCCGGTGAGCTCGGCCCAGCCGGCCTTGCCCAGCCGGCGCAGATTGCGCTCGAAGACTATGGCCGAGGCGAGCATCAGCGCGAAGCCGACGCTGCCGAGGATGGCCGAGATGGAGAAGGTGAGAATGGTGAAGGCCAGGCCGATGATGAAAGTCAGCGCAGACCATTTGCAATTGCGGCCCGCGTGCTTATATACCGTCTCCTCACGGACGCGCGCAGCGAAGCTCGGGTCCGACTCGTAGAAGTTCTTCTCAATTTCACGCAGTATGTTCTGCTCGTGTTCCGAAAGAGGCACCGCACTCCTCCTTTGAAACCATAGCTGCCGGAACCTGGCCGCTTCTCTTCTGGGTACATCCTACATCGAGCGCCCCAACATCATAAGTCGGTGCAGCTCAGTTGTTGCTTTATCCCCTAGTAGCAATGGGTCCTAATTCACCCCTGCCGCCAGCACAGCCGATAGGCGCTCACGAGCGGCTTCATCCGCGAACTCGATCTCGGCCCGGGCCACACCGCTGCCCGCAGCCAGCACGACCTCGAGCGCCTCCGGGCCCATGGATTCCTCCGCCGCGTCCAACCGCCCGGACTCGGCTTCCGCCACGACGAGTGCCGCGATGCCCGAGCCCTCAAGCCCGCCGACGCCAGCCTCGGAATGAGAGCTGCCGCAAACTCGGCGCGCTCGTGATGCCCGGTCCCGACCACCTTGATCCTGTTCATCGCTCCCCTGCCTCATTGCGCATCTCCCTGAAGATCTCCGCCGCCTGAAGCCCAACCCGGCGCCCCAAGCCCCTCGCCGTGGCCTCGATCGATCTCTCGACCTCTGGCCCCCGCTTGCCGACCTGCGAGGAATGAGCGGCCACCGCCCGCTGCTTTGCCTCCAGCGTCCCGAGAACATCCACTGCAACTTGACCTTCCAGCGTCCCGGAGAGAAGCACCAGCGGCACCCGGTAGGCCGATCCCGCCTGGGGGAAGTAAAGCGGAAGGTGGCTGGCCGGAAAGACCGCATCCAGGATTGCAAAGCCAAGTTCGCGATGGTCCCGATGGTTGAAATACGTGGCGCCGAAGAAGATCGCCGTCGGATCATGGCTGAGCACCACCTCGGGCCGGAACTCACGGACCATGCGGACCAGACGCTCCCTCAACTCAGAGGTGTTCTCAACTTCGCCGTCGCCATATCCCAGCATCTCCACGCGGGCCACTCCCAGCTCCGCCGCCGCAGCAGCCAGCTCCTTGGCTCGCTTGGCGGCCAGCGCGCCCGGCTCAGCCATCTGGTCCGTCGTCCCCTTCTCCCCCCGAGCCGCCACGACCAGGCACACCTCGGATCCGCCCCGGCTCCAGCGCGCGATCGTACCGCCGGCCCCTATGTCGGCGTCGTCCGGATGCGCGAAGACGCACAGTGCCCGGGCCGGAGTCTCGGCCATGATACGCATCTAACCGTCACCTGCTCCAGAGGGCACCTCAGGCCCCGTCCAGGCCGCTTATCACTTTGGCGGCGTAGGCTACCTGCTCATCTGTCAGATCATGGTGGGTCACCAGCCGCATTCGCCGGTTGCCGATCGGGTTGGCGAGCACCCCCGCTTGCGCCAGTTCCTTGGAAAGGCGCTCCACATCCGGATGGTCGAAGACGACGATGTTGGTCTCGGGGACCGGGGCCTCGCCCATGGACCCGGGAAACCGCTCGTTCACCGCTGCAGCCAGCACCCTCGCCCGCTCGTGGTCCTCGGCGAGGCGCTCGACCATGGTCTCGAGGGCGACGATCCCGGCGGCCGCCAGAATGCCGACCTGCCGCATCTGCCCGCCGAGCACCCCGCGTTCGTAGCGCGCCCGCTTGATGAAGTCGCGGCTGCCAGCCAGCACCGAGCCGACCGGCGCGCAGAGCCCTTTGGAGACACACGACATCACCGAATCCGCGGCGGCCGCAATGCGCGCCGCAGGGATCCCTGTCGCGACCTGGGCATTGAAGAGCCTGGCGCCATCCATGTGAATGGGAAGGTCCCCGACCGCCCGGCGGATCCCCGCCAGGGCCTCGAGGCTCCACACCCGTCCTCCGGAGGGCATGTGGGTGTTCTCGACGCAAATAAGCGAGAGCGGAGCCTCGTAATAGCCGAGCGCGGATCGCGCCTCCTCGACATCGGCGGCTCCGAAAGCACCCGAGGAGTCGTTCACCGTCATGAACTGGACACCCGCGTTACGTGCCGAGCCACCATACTCGAATACCACCACGTGTTGGGAGCTTCCGGCCACCACGAAGCTGCCCGGCCGGGTGTGGGTGCGAATGGCGACCTGGTTCGCCATCACCCCGGAGGGGACGAACACTGCGGCCTCCTTGCCGACCATCTCGGCGTAAAGAGCCTCCAACCTGGCAACTGTGGGGTCCTCAC
>JAKAOC010000436.1 GCA_021823385.1 Actinomycetes bacterium | reverse complement strand
AGCTCTGCCTCGAGCTTCACCGAAACCGCCAGCACCAGGCTCTGGGGACCCAGCGCCTCGGAGACCGCCGCCTCGAGCTCGGCGGCTTCGCCGAGCTGGTCCTCTCCGATGTTCACCACCGCGAAGACCGGCTTGTCGGTGAGAAGGAATGCGCTGCGCAAATCCTCCAGGGTGTCGGCCGGAAGCGCGGCGCGATATATCGGCGTTCCTTCCCCCAGCACCCGCGCGGCCTCCTCCAGAACCGCGACGCCCGCCGCCTGGGATTTGTCCGCCCGAGCGCTCCGGCGCCGCCGCTCCAGCTGGGTCTCACACGTCGCCAGGTCCGCCATGACCAGCTCGAGCTCCAGCACCGAGAGCGCGGCCACGGGGTCATCCTCGCCGGGGACGCTTGGATCAGCGAATGCTCTTACAACCAGGCAGAGGGCGTCCATCTCCCTGACGCCGGCCAGGAAACGGTTGCCCAGGCCCTCGCCGGTGGAGGAGCCGGCCACCAGCCCGGCGATGTCCGTCAACTCGAAGTGCGCGGCCACCACCTTTCGGCTCTGGGAGATGCGCGCCAAGGCGTCCAGACGGGTGTCGGGCACGATCGCAACCCCGGTCGTCGTCTCGGTGGTGGAGAAGGGGTGGGCCGCCACCGGCACGGCGCCGTTGGTCAGCGCGTTGAAAAGTGCCGACTTGCCCGAATTGGCCAGGCCCACCAAACCGATGCGTTCCAAATCCAGCGTTCCTTTGTCGAGGGGCCGCCCGGCCGCTGCCGGGCCCAATCAATAGTAGGGCCTGGCAGCCCGCGCATCATCTGCCCGGCTGCGTGACCATCAGCACTGCCGCCAGCACCAGCGCAAGGTCGGAGACAAGGCTGCGCTTGACCAGCGAGGCGGCAGCGGCCCGCGCCTTGGGAAGCCCCTCCCCGCCCGCGGCCAGCGCCTTGCGTATGCGGGCCTCCAGCGGCCAGATGGCCATGGCCACGAAGGCCGCAGCCAGGACATAATCGACGACGACGATGCGCAGCCACGGATAGCTGGCCATGCGCGCGCTGCGGTGGTTCAGCACCAGCAGCACCACTCCGAGCACTCCGGTAGCCCAGACCATATAGCGGGAGATGGTTCGCTTGGAGGAGAAGAAGCGCTCGGCCTCCTCCCCGGCCGCCTCCAGCCGGTTCGCGTAGTAGCCCGAGAGCGCCACCGAGCCGAAACCGATCAATGCGGCGGTCGCGTGGGCGAGCAGCAGGACGACGTAGGCGGGCTGGTTTACGGTCACGCGGTTCCCCTCAAGGCGCGAGGCGGCGGTAGGCCTCCGCCAGGGCCTTGGCGGCCAGCTCAACGTCGGAGAGCGAGTTCGAAACGGAGTAGGAGAAGCGCAGCGAACTCTTTGCGAGTGATGCCGGAACGCCCATGGCCAGCACCACATGGCTCGGCTCCAGCGCGCCCGAAGCACAGGCCGAGCCGGCGGCGGCGGCAATTCCGACTTCATCGAGCAGGAAGAGAAGCTCTTCGGAAGTGGCCCCTGGCAGGAGCAGGTGCGTGATGGCCGGCGAGCGCTGCGCGCTCGCGCCTCTGACGATCGCTGCGGGAACCAGCTCCGCAACCACCGCCTCGAAGCGCTGCTGCAGGGTGCGGAGATATGCGGCCGAGGCCTCCACGCCGGCCTGGGCAGCCTCCAGCGCCACCGTCATAGCCGCGATCCCGGCCAGGTCCTGGGTGCCCGGACGCAGGTCGCGCTCCTGGCTACCGCCCCGCATTAGCGGCCGGAGCACGCCTCTCTCCTTCGCAACCAGGATCCCGCACCCCTTGGGGCCGCCGAACTTGTGCGCGCTGAGAGAGAGAAGGTCCGCCGCGCGCCCGAGCGGGGCCAAGGGTTGCACAACCGCGGCCTGCACGGCGTCCGTGTGGAAGAGCGCTCCCGGCGCATGCTTGCGCACCATCCCGGCCAGCACCTCCACCGGATAAGAGAGCCCGGTCTCGTTGTTGACGGCCATGACCGAGACCAGCGACAGCGCCGAGGAGCGCTCCTTCACGAAGGATCGGAGCCGGTCACGGTCGATCGAGCCGTCCCCCTCCACCGGGATCAAGTCGCCCCCCGCGGCGGTTACGGGGGCGATGACCGCCTTGTGCTCGACCGCGCTTGAAGCCACCAGGCCGGCAGCGGCCCGGCCGGTCACGGCGATGTTGTCCGACTCGGTTGCGCCCGAGGTGAAGTAGACGGCGGCGGGCTCGCATCCGAGCAGGGCCGCGCAACGCTCCCTGCACTGGTCGAGCTTGGCCATGGCGGCGCGGGCGGCACGATGGGACCCCTGCGGGTTCGCCGGGTACGCCTCAGCAACTTGCATGTACTCCGCCATGGCGGCGGGTGTCATCGGGGTGGTGGCCGCCGAATCCAGGTAGATTGCCACTCCTCCAGCCTACCGGTGCCTCGAAATTGGGCAATGGCGCCAAAGCGGGCCGAGTCCGCCGGCCTTGGGTACAATTCGCCCATGAGCGCTCGCATCGAAGTGGCGGTGATAATCAGAAGGCCCCGCAGCCAAGTCTTCGCACACCTGGCCCGCCTGGAATCCCACACCGAGTGGATGGGTGACGCCGCATCGATCGCCTTCCTCTCCTCCCAGCGGCGGGGCGTGGGCGTGGAGATGCTCGTCGAGACGCGCATAGGGCCGCTCAAGAGCTCCGACCGGATGGAGATCACCGGGTGGCGCGAGGGCGAAATGATCGGCATCACCCACCGCGGAGAGGTAAAGGGCGAAGGCGTTATGGAGCTCTCCGACTACGGCGCAGGCTGGACGCTGCTGCGCTGGACCGAGCGGCTCAGCCTTCCCGCCCGCTTTGGCGGGCCGCTCGGCGAAGCCATAGCCGCGCCTGTCCTAAAGCTCGTCTTCAAGGCCGACCTGGCCCGCTTTGCCAAGCTCGTCGAGTCGGAAGCCGACCTAGCCTCCGAACAGGGATAGCATTGGCTTCCACCTGCACCCTGCGCGCTTCATATCCAAAAAACTGCCGGCAGAG
>JAKAOC010000435.1 GCA_021823385.1 Actinomycetes bacterium | reverse complement strand
GTCACGCTTGGGCGGGATGATCACCACCGGGCAGCAGGCGCGTTCCGCCACTTGATGCGAGGTGGAGCCGAGTACGTCAGAGGTCACCTTGTGCCCCCTGGACCCCAAGACCACCAGGTCGACCCCCTCCTCGGCGGCGACCACGAGAATGGCCGAGACGGGGTTCCCGTCGACCACCACCGGCTTGTAGCGAATCCCGGCCTCGGAAAGTGGCCGGCACCAGCGCTGCTCGAACTCGTCGATGATCGCCTGGCGGTGCCTCTCGGTCGGCACCAGCTGGCCTGCGTAGTCGGGAGCGAGGAGGCCAAGGGAGTGCAGGGCCACCACTTCGGCAGAGAGTGACCTTGCCAGCTCGGTGACCCAGGCCAGCGCAGCATTGGAGGCGGGCGAGCCGTCCACTCCCACGAGAATCTTGCGGATCATGCCATTCCTCCTGGCCTGGTGCGGGCCTCCGCGTCCGATGGCGCCGCTTGGCCACACGCCTACCGGCCTGAGGATAGGGGCCGCGCACGCCCTCTGCAAATCCGGCATATACCAGCTTGGGCCATATCGGCCCCATCAGGTTGGCTAATCTGGGAACGTGCCTATACGCGTTTTTCTGGTCGACGATCACGAGGTCGTAAGGCGGGGGCTCGTCAGCCTGATCGAGATGGAGGACGACATCGAGGTGGTCGGCGAGGCCGGCTCGGTGGCCGACACCCTCTCCCGCATGCCGGCGGCCCGGCCCGAGGTCATGGTGCTCGATGTCCGCCTCCCGGACGGGGACGGGATCGAGCTCTGCCGCGACATCAAGTCCTCGCACCCCGGAATCGCCTGCCTCATGCTCACCTCCTTCTCCGACGACGAAGCCCTCTTTTCGGCAATCCTGGCCGGCGCCTCGGGGTACCTCCTCAAGCAGATCAAGACCGCCGACCTCTTGGAGGCCATTCGGCGGGTCTCCCGCGGGGAGTCCCTTCTCGACCCCGCCATTACCGCCAAGGTCCTGGCCCGCCTTCGTGACCCGTCCCCCGAGGACGACCTGCTATCCAAGCTCTCACCCCAGGAGCACAAGATCCTGGACCTGATCGCCGACGGGCTGACAAACCGTGAGATCGCCAAGGATATGTTCCTGGCCGAGAAGACGGTCAAGAATTACGTTTCGAACCTGCTTGCCAAGCTGGGCATGAGTCACCGCAGCGAGGCGGCGGCCTACGCGGCGCGGCTGGACGAACGCAAGAGGATGCGCGACCACACCTAGGGGCGAATGTGACTTTGTGCCCCTGACTTGGGGGCATTCGTCAATAGGCCGGTTGAGCGGAAATCGTCACGATAGTTGCGAAGGGCATCGCCCCGGAGGGAGATGACAGATGGCTCGATTCAACCAGGCAAACCGAGTAGTGGTCGGAATCGACGGCTCCGCCGCCTCGGAGGAGGCTCTGGCGTGGGCCGCCGACGAGTCGCGTGTCCGGGGCGCGGTGCTCGAGATCGACCATGTATGGAGCCTTCCCAACCTTGGCTACGGAGGCTTCGTGGCCCAGATCGACGACTTCGAGAAGGACGCCAAGGAGCTTCTCGAAAAAGTCACCGACCGGGCACGCAAGAACCATCCGGATCTCACCATAGAGTCGAACCTCTTGGAGGGGCCGCCCGCCCCGGCCCTGATAGTGCGGGGCAAGCGGGCCGACCTGCTGGTTGTCGGATCACGAGGCCACGGAGGATTCACGGGGCTCATGCTCGGGTCCGTCTCCCAGCAACTGGTCCATCATGCCGAGTTCCCCATCGTGGTGGTGCATCCCACCAAGGCCTGACGCCGGCCCACCCACAGCGCAACCAACCCTACGACAGCCCCGGGCCGGTGCCCGGGGCTGTCTGGTCTTCATACTCCGTCACGGCTCCCACAAATAGCGTGGCCATTCATCGCTCCAGCCTCCACTTCACTGCAATGCCGCACCGTTTGCAGCAGTTCCCATCACTCTGAGTAGCGAAATTTCTAAAGTCGCGCCCTCGATGCTCCGTTCTTTTAGCAAGGCGGAAAAGCTAATTGCGAGCACCATGGAGGCGCTGAATGGCCTGGAAGGATCGGCAGTCGGCCGTGGCCGGCAATGGCCTCGGACGACGTCGTACTGCGCGGATGGCCTCCGCGGCGATCCTCGTCGGAGCAGCTGGAAGCGCGGCCTTCACCTCCGCCGCTCCCGCCGCAGGGTCGACTCCGAAGGTGGTCGGCACTACCGCCGACACCTATAACGCGCCCCGCCTGGCCGGGCTCCTCAACGGCCCGCTCACTCTCAACAAGCCGATCGTGGGCATGGCGACGACACCGGGCGGCAAGGGTTACTGGCTCGTCGCGGCAGACGGAGGGATCTTCACATTCGGGAATGCCGTCTACTACGGCTCGATGGGCGGAACCCGCCTCAACCAGCCAATCGTCGGCATGGCGGCCACGCCGGACGGCAAGGGTTACTGGCTGGTCGCGGCAGACGGAGGGATCTTCAGCTTCGGCAACGCGAGCTTCTACGGCTCGATGGGTGGAACCCGCCTCAACCAGCCCGTCGTCGGCATGGCGGCCACGCCGAATGGCAACGGATACTGGCTGGTCGCGGCGGACGGAGGGATCTTCAGCTTCGGCAACGCGAGCTTCTACGGCTCGATGGGCGGAACCCGCCTCAACCAGCCGATCGTCGGCATGGCGGCCGACCCCGCCACGGGCGGCTACTGGATGGTGGCCGCGGACGGCGGTATCTTCAGCTTCGACGCCACCTTCTATGGTTCGATGGGCGCCACTCCGCTCAACCGGCCCGTCGTGGGCATGGCGGCCACTTCGGACGGCAAGGGATACTGGATGGTGGCCGCGGACGGCGGTATCTTCAGCTTCGGCAACGCGAGCTTCGAAGGCAGCGAGAGCGGCCAGGCGACCTCCAACGTCGTGGGCATGGCGGCCAGTGGGACCAACTCCTACTACATGGCCGGCAGCGACGGCTCCAGCTACCTGCTGAACCCGACCACGCCACAGACGGCCCCCTCGA
>JAKAOC010000434.1 GCA_021823385.1 Actinomycetes bacterium | reverse complement strand
TCGCCCGAATTGTACTGGAGGCCCTCGGGGTTACGCTCTCGCGGAATTCCAGGGCCCGGGCCCTACAGCTTCCCGCCTGGAACGAAGCGCTGGGACTTCCCCGTCCCTGGGACCAGCAGTGGTCACTCCGCATTCAGCAGATCCTGGCCTACGAGACCGACCTGCTCGAGTACGGGGACATCTTCGACGGCTCCAAAGTGGTCGAAGGCATTACTGCGGAGCTGGCCGAAGCGGCTTGGGCCGAGCTCGAGGAGATCATCGGCCTCGGTGGCGCGTTCTCGGCCATTGAGGAGCTTAAGGCGCGCCTGGTGCAGTCCCAGGCCGACCGCACTCGCCGCATCGAGACGGGCGAGCAGGTGGTAGTCGGGGTGAACCGCTTCACCGAGAGCGACCCTTCGCCTCTGGTCTCGCAGGAAGGGGCGTCCCACCTGGTGGTGGACCCGGCCGTGCAGCAGTCCCTCTTCGACGACGTGCGCGAATGGAAGGCATCACGTGACCCCCGAAAGGTTGAGGCTGCGCTTGCGATGCTGGCCGAGGCGGCCAAGACCGGCACGAACATAATGGAGCCCTCCATAGCGTTGGCGCTGGCAGGCGGGACGACGGGCGAATGGGCGGGGACCCTGCGGGAGGTCTTCGGCGAGTTCCGAGCCCCTACCGGCATCGCCAAGGTGAAGGCCAAGCCGATCGCCAGCCTCGACAAGGTTCGATCTCGGGCGCGCGCCCTTCCCGGAGGTCCGCCACGGATGCTCGTGGCCAAGCCCGGGCTGGACGGCCATTCCAACGGCGCGGAGCAGATCGCGGTCGCAGCGCGGGATGCGGGCTTCGAGGTCATCTACCAGGGGATTCGCCTAACTCCGGCACAGATCGCCAACGCGGCACTGGAAGAGGATGTCGACGTGGTGGGAATCTCCATCCTCTCCGGCTCGCACCTCGAGCTGGTCCCAGAGATCGTGAACCGGATGCGCACCCTGGGGAGCGAGGCCGTAGTCGTGGTCGGGGGCATCATCCCGGAGATCGATCATGCCGCGCTGCGCGGCGCCGGAGTAGCCGCGATCTACACCCCTAAGGACTTCGAGATCGCCGCCATCATGGACGACATCGAGCGGTTGGTGGCGCAGCGGCGCGGGATTGGCGACTGAACTCGATCTGCGCTAAAAACTGAGCTGCAGCGTGCCGAAAGTACCTGAGATGGATAGAGTTCAAACCCCGCTCGCAGCCACAGCGGTTTCACTGGTGGCCGCAATCGCGGCCTGGGCATACCGCCCGCTGATACTTGTGTCGGCGGCAGCGTCGCTCGTCTGCGCCTGGGCCCTGATAAACGCGCACCGGAAGGTGGCAGCAACCGCTTCGGCCCTGGAGCCGGGTTCCGGTGAAGAGACGGCCTCGGCGCCGACTCACGGGATCGAGCGGCACAACTCATTCCAAGAGCACCTGAGCAATGATCCGGACACGGGCTTCATCACCTATCCGGTATTTGCGGCCATCCTCGAGGCGAAGGTTGCGACGGCCAGGCGCCGCCTATGGCCGGTCACCGTCGTACAGCTGGAGCTGGGCCTGGGTGCGGACGCAATCGAGTTGAGCGACGTCGGGACCAATGCAATCCTGGGATTCAGCGCCCTGTTGCGCGCGACCGTCAGGGAAGCCGACGTCTGTGCGCGTATCGGGAAGTACCGCTTCGCCCTCATACTCGAGGACACGGACGAGGAGGGCGGAGCCTGGGCGGCAGAGCGCCTCCAAGTCGCACACGTGCGCTCCGGTGTCACCCTGGTGGAAAAGATCTCCGCCGGCGTAGCAGGGTACCCCACCAACGGCGCAAGCCCGAAGGAGCTGCTCGGACGCTCGAGCATGGCGCTTGAGCGAGCCCTGGCAAGCCTGGAGGAGCCAGGCGTTGGCCGCGTTGTGGTGGCCCCTAGCGTCCCGTACAAGGGCTAGCGCAAGGCCCTAGGGTTGCTACCAGGGCCTGGGCCTCGCCAGCACCACTGGCGCCGCCCACCACCGGCCTGAGAAGCGCCAGCCCGGGGCCGGGGCCCTGTCGGGCGCTGCGGCTTCAGTCCCAGCGGATGCCAGCACGGCAAAGGCCACAGCGATGGCGGCGATGGCCTCTTCGTCGGTCGGGATCGGGTCCTGGGTTGCCATACGCGCAGCTCCTAAAGCGGAACGTTGCCGTGCTTGCGCTTGGGAAGGTCCTCACGCTTGCTTGCCAGCGCCGCCAGCGACTTGATCAGGATGCGACGGGTATCGGCCGGATCGATGACATCGTCGACGATTCCGCGCTCAGCCGCCACGTAAGGGTTCGCATAGCGGTCGATATACTCCTCCACCAGCTCCTTGCGCCGCGCCCCAGGATCAGCAGCTGCGGCGAGCTCACGCCTATAGACCACCTCGACCGCCCCTTGCGGGCCCATGACCGCCAGCTCGGCGGAGGGCCAGGCGTATGCGAAGTCCGCCCCGACCGCCTTGGAGTTCATGACGACGTAAGCGCCGCCATACGCCTTTCGAGTGATCACGGTGATGCGAGGCACCGTCGCCTCGCAGTAGGCGTAGAGGAGCTTGGCCCCGTGACGGATGATGCCGCCGTACTCCTGGTCCACACCGGGAAGAAAGCCCGGCACATCCACGAAGGTGACGACTGGAATGTTGAAGGAGTCACAGGTGCGGACGAATCGCGCCGCTTTTTCGGAGGAGTCGATGTCCAGGACGCCCGCCAGCACGGCCGGTTGGTTGCCGACAACCCCTATCACGTTCCCATTCAGGCGGCCGAAGCCACAGGTGATGTTCGCGGCCCAGTGCGGAAAGTACTCCATGTACTCGCCGTCGTCCAGCACAGCCTGGATGACTTTCTTCATGTCATAGGGCTGGTTGGGGCTGGTCGGCATCATCTCGGCCAGCTCGGGGATGAGGCGCTCGGGATCGTCGGTGGGCTCGACGCTGGGAGGCGTCTCGAGATTGTTGGAAGGCAGCATCGAGAGGAGGTACCTAACCTCGTCCAGGACCTGCTTCTCGTCG
>JAKAOC010000433.1:1635-3019 GCA_021823385.1 Actinomycetes bacterium | reverse complement strand
GGGAGTTCGAGACGCGCGGCCATCGCAACCACGTCAGCTACGATCCCGCCGGGGTCACTGTGCTGATAGCGCCCTGGAACGCGCCGCTGATGCTGGCGACCTGGAAGGTCGCTCCCGCGCTCGCTGCAGGCAACACGGTGGTTCTCAAGCCCTCGGAGTGGTCACCGCTCACCGCCTCTCTGCTGGCGGACATCTCTGCCGAGGCCGGTCTGCCCCCCGGGGTCTTCAACGTCGTGCAGGGATACGGCGACGAAGCCGGTGCGGCTCTGGTGGCGGACCCGCGGGTGCGGCGCATCTCCTTTACTGGATCGGTGCCCACCGCCAAGTCGATCGCTGCGGCGTGTGCGAAAAATCTCACGCCCGTCTCATTCGAACTGGGTGGGAAATCGCCTTTCATGGTCTTTGATGACGCTGATCTGGACTTGGCTGTGAGCATGGCCGTCGACCAGTACGACAACGCCGGCCAGGTGTGCCTTTCCGGCACCCGGCTGCTGGTGCAAGCGGGCATTTGGGACGCCTTCATGGAGCGCTTCGTAGAGGCTGCCGGCGCCCTGCGCCAGGGTGACCCGAGGAACGACGAGACCCAGATCGGTCCTCAGATCCACCCCGATCACCTCGAACGCATCGAAGGCTTCGTAGCGCGGGCCAAGCAGGCCGGGGCCCAAGTCGTCATCGGTGGCGAGCCAAACCGGGAACTCGGCGGCCTCTATTACCGTCCCACCCTCTTCGTGGAGGCGGACCCGCATTCGGAGATCGCACGCGAGGAGGTCTTCGGCCCGGTCCTGGTGGCCTTCAAGTTCGAGAGCGAGGAAGAGGCGGTCTCCATGGCCAACGATACCGACTTCGGCCTGGCCGCCATGGTCTTCACCTCCGATCCAGAGCGCGCCCGCCGGGTAAGTTCCGCCGTCGTCGCCGGAACCGTATGGAACAACTGCTTCTTTGTGCGAGACTTGCGCGCTCCTTTTGGCGGGTCCAAGCAGAGCGGGATCGGACGCGAAGGGGGAAGCTGGTCCTTCGACTTCTTCTGCGACGTGAAGAACTCCGTCTTCGCACCGCATGGTTGGAGGTCCTAGATGGGCGAGATAGTTGGCGCGGGCCTGCTCGCGCATGTGCCGACGATCGTGCTCCCGGAGGAGATCCGCCGCAGCCTCAACAACGGCGAGGACTTCAGCCTGGTGGAGGGCCTCCGGCGCCTGCGCCAGGAGGTCTTGAAGTCCCTCGACTACGACACCGTCATCGTCTTTGACTCACATTGGGCCACCACGGTGGAGTTCGTGGTAACCGCCCACGAGCGGCGCAGCGGGCTCTACACCTCCGAGGAACTGCCAAGGGGCATGAGCGCTCGGCCTTACGACTTCTGGGGCGACCCCGAACTTGCCCGGGC
>JAKAOC010000433.1:0-1625 GCA_021823385.1 Actinomycetes bacterium | reverse complement strand
GATCGCCTCCCACGCCGAAGAGGTGGGTACCTGGATCACACCTATCGACGATCCCTACCTGCCCATCCATTACGCCACGACCAATCTCTGGGAGTACCTGGGCCAAGGGTTGGCGGACAAGCGCTGGGTCTCGGTGGGGGTCTGCCAGACCGCGACCGTCGAGGATTTCCTGCGAATGGGGCGCGCGGTGGCGCGGGGCATCGCCGACGTGGATCGCAAAGTGGTGCTGATCGCCTCCGGCGCGCTATCCCACACCTTCTGGCCACTTCAGGAGCTTCGCAAGCACGAGGCGGCCGGCACGGAACACATCTTCACCCCCGAGGCGTTGGCGGCGGACCTGGAGCGGATCGAGTGGTTCAAGCGCGGGGAGCACGCCAAGGTGCTCGCGGGCATGGAGGAGTTCCATCGCTTCAAGCCCGAGGCGCGCTTCGGCCACTACCTGATGATGATCGGTGCGCTCGGAGAGGGCGCCGTGGTGGCGCCGGGGCGGCTCTACGGCGAGTACGAGAACAGCGTGGGCACCGGGCAGGTGCACATCTGGTTCCCGCGCCCGGATGGGGGTTGGACCGGAGAGGGCCGGGCATGACCGAATCGCGGAGGATCCTTCTCGATGGCTCGGTGACGACGGTGCTGCGCGCCGGCGAGGAGCTGGTGGCCCCTGACGGGCGGCGTGTTCCGGAGGAGGCCGCTGTGCACCTGCCCCCGGTGGTGCCCACCAAGGTGATCGCTGTGCACCTCAACTATCAGAGCCGGGTGAGCGAGTTCCAGGCCAGGCTCCCTGCCGCACCCACCTACTTCCAGAAGCCGCTCTCGTCGCTCAATTCCCACGGCGGAGCGGTGGTGCGCCCCTTGGGGTGCAAGTGGCTCAATTACGAGGGTGAGATCGCCATCGTCATCGGCCGCACCTGCCGCAATGTCGGCCCGGACGAGGCGGGGGAGTACATAGCGGGCTACACCGTCGCCAACGACTACGGCCTGCACGACTTCCGCGACACCGATGCGGGGTCCATGTTGAGGGTGAAGGGCTCGGACACGCTCTGCCCACTGGGACCCGGACTGGTCACGGGATGGGCCTTCAGGGACAAGGCTATAGAGACGAGGGTTAACGGGAGGGTGGTGCAGTCCGGCAACACCAAGGAGATGATGTGGGACATGCACTACCTTGTGGCAGACCTGGCCCGCACCATCACCCTCGAGCCCGGGGACGTGATCCTCTCCGGCACCCCGGCCAACTCCCGCCCGGTCGAGCCCGGGGACGTGGTCGAGGTAGAAGTGGAGGGCCTGGGGTGCCTCCGCAATCACATCGTTGAAGGCCCGGCGGCCATCAACCCAGGCTTCGGGGCCCAGCCCTCCGAGTCCGAGGAGGTCGTCTCCACGGCCTTGGGCGGGGATTGGGAGTTCCGGGGAATCCGTCCGCCCAATCGGGCCTGATAGGACTTGGAAATGGACAGGGAAGGTTCCAGTTGAAGGTAATTGTCGATCTCAACAAGTGCAACGACCACGGCCAGTGCGTCTACTCGGCCCCGGATGTCTTCGTGCTCAACGACCGCGGCGAGCTGAGCTTCCGAGACGAAGCCAAGGATCTTTACGTCTCGGGCGACCTGGACGAGGGGCTCAGGGATTCG
>JAKAOC010000432.1 GCA_021823385.1 Actinomycetes bacterium | reverse complement strand
AACCTGCGACGGCTGAACGATGAACTGCTGCATGATCGCGGGATAGACGCCGCCGAGGATAACCGACATCAGCGCCCACAGGCCGACTGCGATGATCGGCATCACCCATCCCTGCCTGCGGATGTTGTAGATGAGAATGCCCGCTGACACGATCGAGATAACCGCCAGCAGCGTCACCGCCGGCAGCACCGCGTGCACGTCGGTATACCCCGCACCCTCCACGTAGCCCCGCGTGGAAGTGACCAGATGGTAGCGCTGCAGGTAGTAGCCGACCGCCTTCACAAGCGCCATCAAGGCAAGCAAAAAGGAAATGTGCGCCTTCACTTTGGGGCCAACGCGGGTGCGTTGGCTTTGCACGTGGATCCCGCCATTGAAGTAGTGGAAGGACAGGCTTGCCAACAGGGTCACGGTCAGTGCAAGGAATCCCCAGGAGACCAGGAAGGACAGGAAGGGCAGTCGGAACACATAGAAGCTCACGTTCCGATGGAAAAGTGGGTCGACCTGCCCGAACGGTGTCGAATGCTCGAAGAGAAGCCAGTTACGCCACTGGGCCGTGGCGCTCGATCCGACTAGCAGGGCTAGAAGAAACGACACTCCGAGGCGGCCAAGAACCCGTACCCTCCCTTTTGCGGCCTTGAAGCGCCTGATGAGCTCCTCTTCAGGGCTGGTTTGGGCCTCCGATGCCGAGATCCGCTCAGCCACCGTGAGATTGAGAAATACGAACACGAAGAAGACGAGGTCGAAGGCCGCCGTCAAGACGACCTTGGTTCCCAAGGTCGTAGACCAAACGCTCGTCAGATGTACCGATCGGAACCAGAGGTAGTCGGTGTAGAAGATGGCGATGCCACGCAGCGAGAGTATGACAATCACCAGTACGGCGATGACGATCACCGCCGCCAGCTGCCTCTTAGTCAGGCGACGTCGAGGTGGCGGTACGTCAGGCGGTCTTCTCATGGCAAAACCAGATTAGGCGAATTCGGGCACCAAGAGACAGCCGCACCCTATATGAGCAGGTGGAAATAGGATTCCGGTGGGGAACTCCGAGCCCGTTTGCAATGCGCCGGCCAATTCGTTGTCCTCGCAATCCGAACAACCCGGCTCGGTACTGCGCTGCCAACGAATCGCCTTCGCATCCGTCCCGTACAGGAGCCAGCAGTTGGCAAGTGACGAAACCAGGTCCTTGGCCAGAAGCTCCACGTATTCGGTCTTCAACTCCCTGAAGGCCGCTCCGATGTTAGAGGCGAGGGAGACCTCGTCCTCGCTCTCGTGCCTTGATAGGACCCGGTCGAGGCGCCCATGCACCTCACCCGCGAGCTCCTCCGCCAGTTCGGTCACCGACTCCAGCAACTCTGCAGGTGGGTCGACGCGGATGGAAAGGAAGTTCGCATCCCCCGCCACGTTCTCCGCGTAGCGGCTGTAGAGTCCCGCCGATGCCTCTGCGACGGTGGCGACGAAGGCGCCCATGACCTCGGCGTACTTTGCGGCCAGCACCGGCACACTTCCGATGAGGCCCTCCGTATCGCGCACCTTGGTCGTCCGCAGGCCGTCAAGCAGCTCATTCTGGTCATCCTGGAGTACCCGCTTGACCCTCCTGGCCAGCTGGGCCTGTATGCCCGTGAAGGTTTTGGCGTAGTCCTCATGTATCGAATACACCGGAGTCGCCACTTCTTCGGGTTCCGGCTCCGGCACCAACTCCTCGCTTGGAGCCGGCTCGGCAGTCTCGCTGGCCGGCTCGGTGGCTGCAGATGCACCCTGATCACTTGGCCCGACGTCCGACAGGAGGCGGGCGAAGATGCCCTGTACCGATGCCTGCCTCTGGTCCGGCTCCTCCGCGCCTTCCGGAGCGATAGCGGCGGCGGCAAGCACCTCCTCGGCCGAGTCCGGTGTCTGCGATGATTCCTCTTCGGCTTCGGGCGCCGCGGTCACGCTCTCGGGAGGCACGTCGGACTCCTCCGCCTGTGGCGTCGTTGCGGCCCCGGTCGCCTCGGCCGTAGGCAAGTCAGCGGGCTCCCCACCCTCGGACGCTTCCGGTCCGGCATCGGTCTGGGCTCCCACCGCGGTAGTCTCGGGCGCGAGCACCGGCTCCCCTTCGAGGTCGCTGAAGTAGTAGAGCGTTCGGTGTGCAGGCTGCTCGCCTTCCATCTCGGACGCGGCCACCTCGGTCATGCCGGCACCGGCGGCCTCCGGAGCGAAGGATTCCGAGTCCTGCTCATGCTCGGCCAGGTCGAAGCTCGGTACGGGTGAAGGATGCGCAAGCTCCTGGCTCAATTGACCGATAACGGCCTGGGCGTTTTGCATCACCGCCGCCAGACGACCACGGCGCTCCTCCAACTCTCCCAGCTCGGACTTGGCCTGTGCCGTGCGGCTGCGCACCTCCTCGTATACCTCGGCGCGCACCGCCTTGGCCTTGGTGATGATCTCGCCGGCATCCTCTGTAGCCTTGTCCAATTTGGCGCGGGCAACCTCTTCCGCCTCCGCCATCCGGCTGGTGGTTTGCTCCTCGATCTCCACCTCGGCGCGTTCCATTCGCGTGCGGTACTCCTCGGCCATGCGGGCCTGCCGCGCGTCGAGTTCCTGCCTCCTGGCCGCAAGCTCGCTTTCGGCGCGCGAAGTCACCTCGCTGGCGTAGGCCTCGGCGCGGGCGCGGATCG
Source organism: Actinomycetes bacterium (assembly GCA_021823385.1). The sequence goes on along the minus strand of JAKAOC010000432.1, from coordinate 378 downwards.
CCTCTGCGGCCTCGCTGGCGGAGCGCAGTATCTCCGCCGCCTCCTCGCCGAGCACGGACGTGACGGTGGCGACGTCGAGGCGGGCGAGATCGCGCCGGGCTTTGAGGCCCTCGAGCTCGGCTCGCGTGGAATCACGCTCCTCCGTCAGCTTGTCGATCGCCGCATACTGATCGGTAATGTGCTGGGCAAGTTGAGCCAAATAGCGGGTGACGTCATCCGGCCGAAATCCACGACGCTGCACGGCGAAGGTCCTGGAGAGGATTTCGTTCGCCGCCAGACGCTCGCGCGGCGCCTCGGGGCTGGGTGTATCGCTCATAGACCTAGAGCTTAAGCCGAGCAGACCAGCCCGCACCGGCCTTTTGGCTGCTGATCCGTCAG
>JAKAOC010000431.1:1573-3030 GCA_021823385.1 Actinomycetes bacterium | reverse complement strand
AACCTCGTCGAGGAGGTTCGCGAGGCCGGGGTCGTCCAAGCGGCGCTTCAGCTCCGCCGCGACGACGTCCGCGTCGCGCGCCTCGTTTGTCGCCTGGGCGGTTGAGCGGATTTCGGCCAGCAGTTCGCGGAGAATCCCCGAGCCCTTTTCCCTGGCCACCGGCTCCAGGACGGCCCTGGTGCTGCGCAGGATGACGCGCAGGTCGTGCAGCGACTCCTCGTCGCACTCGAGGCGCGTCGCCTCCCATGCCCGGTTGAAGTTGAGCCAGGTGGCGCCGAGGAAGGTGGCCAGGGTCGCGGCGAGGGGCTCGCCCGGGCGTGGCGTGATCGCGGCTTTGGTGGAGAAGTCGCCGCGGCTGCGCCTCGCAATGGAAAGCGGGGTGTCGAAGTAATCCAGGGACGGGTCGACCTCCCACAGGTGGCGGATTTGTCCCTTCGCCGCCTTGCCCATCTCACGGGCGAGGCCCGTTTCGCTGGAGTCGGCCCGAATCCGCACCCAGGTCTCGAGCGCGGCGGGGCTGTGAGCTAGCTCCAGTCTGGCGTCCACGCGGCCGTGGGTATCGCGGTGCACCAGGGTTGCGACGACCAGTTCGGTAGTGGCCAATGCGAAGAGTGCTCGAGGCCCGGCCAGTTCGGATACCCGCTCAGCGAGGCTGTCGGGCTCGATCCGCTCGGCCCTCAGGCACCTTGCGCCGGCATCGGCGGACCCGGCGAAGGAGACGCCGCGCGCGTTGGAAAGAAGCAGGCGAACGGTCCCGTCCTCGGCCACGGCGGCTTGAAGCTGCCATCCTTTGGCGTGCAGGGCCCAGTCAAGGGTGTCGTAAAGGATGCGCATTTCCCGGCCTGGGCCGGCGGAGATTTCCAGCTGCACCCTGTCCGATAGCTTGGCCAGGCGCTGTACCGCGGAGCCGGCGTCCAGCCGCCCGGGCGCACGGAAGGAGAGGTGGGTCTCGGTCAATCAGGTCCGGGCCGGTGAAGTGCGCGTAAGGCCATCCCCATGAAGGATATCAGCTCCAAACTGCGCCGTTGGTGGCTGAGGGACATGTCAGCATGCACTGGAGCCTCCAACGCGCTGGGGCATAGCTCCAGCTGGTACGGCTCGCCGTCCTTGCTACCGCAGGAGCCGCTCCATTGCGTTCGCGAGTTCGTCAGGGGAGCTCGTGCCGCGGGCGGCCCGGGCCAGGGCGTCCAAGACCAGGACGGTTCGGCGGACATCTTCGAAGTGGGGTGGAAGTGGGCCGGTCGACCGATAGCCATCGAGCACTGCGGCGGCATCGTCCTCGTTGGCCCATGGCCGGAAGTCGAAGGCGGGGTGGCTCCGGTATGCGTCGCCGAAGTCGATCAGTCCCGTAAAGCTTCCCGTGGACGGGTCCACGAAGGTGTGTTCGGGACCCGGGTTGGAGTGGAGGCTCACCGGAGGAGTGTCGGCAAGGGTGGCTTCGATGCGCATGGCGGCGA
>JAKAOC010000431.1:0-1563 GCA_021823385.1 Actinomycetes bacterium | reverse complement strand
GGCCGATAGGCGGATGTCGGCGTCAAAGGAGGCCGCCAGCCGCTCGAAGCTGTCCGCAATCCTTGATTTCAGGTCCGCCGCACTCCGGTCACCGGGAATGAGTCCGCTGCTTTCGAGGGCCGTTTGGTCGGCATTGTGGATTGCGCGAAGGTTCCGGCCGAGGTCCATGAGAACATGGCGTCTGTCATCGGGCTCGAGGGCGGTTCGGAGCAGGGCCGACCCGGATACCCGGCTAAGGCAGGTGTACTCGGTGCCTGCCGCCTGGCCGCGACCAAGCACCCGGGGGACCGGGAAGGCGCCCTGCCGGTGGAGCTCTTCGAGGAAGAAGGCCTCCTTGGCCAGGCTGGTGCGCGGGCGAAGGCGATGGGGCCGCTGCGTTTTCAGGACTACGTCTCCCCCGAGCAGGTAGGCGCGAGCCTCGCCGCCGGACTCGTCGACCGAAAGGACCGGCCCGGCATCAGGGACGTGACGGCGGGCCGCCTCGAGGACAACCGATTCGTCCAGGACCGGGTCGGGGGCGTCGGGATGCAGGTAAGTATCGGCGAAGACCACGGCAAGGATGCTAATCGGCACTTGGTGGAGCGTCCCGGCCGGCCGAGGAGACGGTGGCGTCGGCTCCGGCGGCCAGAGGCGCCTGCCAGTCCCAGCCGGCGGCCTCGAGAGCAGCGAAGGCCGCAAAGCGGCCTCCGCCTTCCATCAGCCCGGCCGGGGTCCCGATCTCGACGACCCGCCCGCCTTCCAGCACGACGACCCGGTCAGCCGAGCGCGCGGTGGCGATGCGGTGCGCGACCGTCAGGACGGCACAGCCGCGGCGCAGCGCCGTCTGGCGCAGAGCCGCGCGAAATGCGGCGTCGCTTGCCGCGTCGACCACCGCCGTGGCCTCGTCGAGCAGCAGGACGGCCGGGCGTGGCACCAGCGCACGGGCGAGCGCGAGCAGTTGGCGCTGGCCCGCCGAAAGCCTGGCTCCCCGCCCTCCACCTTGGCCGGCGATCATGACGTCGAGGCGCCCGGGGAGGCTGTCGACGAGCCTGACCACTCCGGCGATCCGAAGGGCGTCCCAGATGGCGTCGTCGGGCACGGTCGGGTCGAAGAAGCTGAGGTTGTCCCGCAGGGTGCCGCTGAAGAGCTGCAGGGTCTGGGGCACCACTCCAACCAGCCGTCGGCGCTCGTCGTCGGCCATTGTGTGCGGGTCGAGGCCCGCGAGGCGCACGGCGCCCGAGTGTGGCGCGTAGAGGCCGCCGGCCAGTGCCACGATCGTGGACTTGCCCGCTCCGGTACGTCCCACCAGGGCCAGGTGTTCACCGGGCTCTATGGCGAATGACACTTCTGCCAGCGCGGCGCGCCCTGAGGCGTATGCGAAGCCGATGCCGCTGAGCTCGACCCCCCGCCCGGCCACCCTGTCTTTCTCCGAGTCCGGGTGACCAAGGCTGGGCTTCTCCTCGGTGGGCATATCCAGCAGGTCGAAGACCCGTTCGGCGCCCGCGACCGCGGCCTGGATGGATTGCCACTGGTCGCCGAGCGCGACGATGGGAGCAAAGAAGCTCTGGAAGAGCAAGCAGACAG
>JAKAOC010000430.1 GCA_021823385.1 Actinomycetes bacterium | reverse complement strand
AAGAAGCACCCGTCCATCTCCGAGACTCTCGACTGGGCGGTAACCCTGTTGACCTTGGACGCCAAAGACCTCGATCCGGCCATCGTGGCTTCGACGCTCAACGTGCTTCTTAAGTACCAGGCGGACGTGGAGAAGGCCCGGGCCAAGCTCGGATAGGGGCCTGCCATGATCGACCAATTGGTTTCGTTTGCCGACGCTCTTCGCGAGGCGAAAGTCCCCGTCTCGATGACGGAGGTGCTTGACGCGACCTCGGCAGTCGGAGCGCTGGGCGAAATAGACCGTCCGACGTTTCGGACCGCCCTGTTCGCGACCATGATCAAGGACGAGGGCCACCGGGAGGTCTTCAACCTCCTCTTCGACGTCTTCTTCGCCAATCGATATCCGTCGGCCGCCCAGGGCGAGGAGTCCACGGACGACCACGCCGGGGCGGAGACGCCGAGCGGGGCGCAGGAAGCCGCGGGCGGGGGTGGAGGTGCCGACGAACTTCGCAGGATGATGATAGAGGCGATGCTGGAGGGCGATATGGCCCGACTGGCCCGACTGGCCCGCGCCGCCGTAGCCCGCCATGGAGGCATGGAAAAGGGGCGCGCGGTGAGCGGCGTCTACTACACCTACCGCACTTTGAAGCAGCTCGATGTCGAAATGGTCTATGCCAAGTTGCGCGAGGAGCTCGCCGGGCAGGAGGGGGAGGGCGCCATCGGCGAGGCCATCCTTACAACCAGGGTTGAGGAGCTTGTCGCCCAATTACGCCAGGCGATCGACGCCGAGGTGAGGCGCATGCTGGTGGAGGACCGAGGTGAGGAGGCCGTCGCGCGCACCATGCGCCCACTGCTGCCCGAGGACATCGAGTTCATGCAGGCTTCGCGCGATGAGATTCAAAAGGTCCGGCGGGCGATAGGCCCCCTGGCGCGCAAGCTGGCGACGCGGCTTGCCAAGCGCCGCATGAGCAGCAGGAAGGGGCCGTTGGATTTTCGGAGGACTTTTCGGGCATCGCTCGGCTACGGAGGGGTGCCGGTAAAGCTGGAGTTCCGGCCACCACGCCTTTCCAAGCCGGAGATCTTCATCATTGCCGATATCTCCGGTTCGGTTGCCGCCTTCGCCCGCTTCACCTTGCAGCTCGTCTACGCCCTTTCGGAGGAGTTCAAGAAAGTGCGGAGCTTCGTCTTCATCGATGCGATCGATGAAGTGACGGGCTTCTTCGAGAGCGCGGAATCCATCGAGGAGGCCCTGAAGCTTGTAAACACCAAGGCCAATGTCGTGCATGTGGACGGCCATACGAACTATGGGCATTCTTTCGAACAATTCCAGGAGACCTACCTGACCCAGCTCTCCAAAAAGTCGACGGTCATCATCCTCGGAGACGCGCGGAACAACTACCACGCCTCACGTGCGGATCTTCTTGGGGAGTTGCGCTCCAGGGCTTCCCGCCTCTACTGGCTCAACCCCGAGCCGGCTTCCTACTGGAACTCCGGCGACTCGGTGATAAGCGAGTATTCCCGCCATTGCGACGCGGTGGTCGAGTGCCGGAACCTGCGGCAGCTCGAGGCCTTCATCGAGCTGATCGTCTGAGGCGGGTTACAGGGCGGGGGCCAAGCTGAACCGCAGCCGCGTAGGGCGCTGCTAGGGAGGCATTCGGGGATCGCCGGGCATGGCCGCCGTTTCCAAGCACCGACGTGGGCCGCCCGTCCGATTCGGCCGTGGTGGGCTGATCGGCGATCGTAAGAGGTTGCGGTGAACGGGTGTGGCTCCTCCGGTGTGATCCACCATATAGGCGGCGAACTGGCCGAGGCTAGGCCTGTTGGCGAGGCGCGTGCCAAGCGAAGAGGCGGTCCGCAGACATGACCCTTGGTTGCCTGGGCTTGTGCCGGATGTCGGCTTGTATCGAGCCTCGCCTGGAGCGATCAGCAGGAGACGTCGGCGTCGTAATTGCTCATGAAGGCGGTTTGAATGTACCAGGGAATCCCACCGGCAAAGGGGTTAAGGGCGCCCGTGGAGCTGTAGAGCGAGGTGCAGGCCGCAACCCCGTCGGCGGAGTAGAACCAAAGCGGTATCGGTCCACCTCCGGGGCCAAGTATCGTTGCGCCGCCACCGCTGGTTGTGCCCGTGGTGATTTGGGCGTACATGGTCGCGTGACCCGAATAGATGCCGGCGATGATGCCTTGCTGGTTGAGGTAGTCGACAGCGCCTTGGATGGCGGCCGTATTCAGTGCCGGGTCGGAGGACCAATAGCTCGTGGCACCCTCGACGTCGATCCACCAAATCGGGGAGGAGACGCTGGCTGCGTTGGCCTGGGCCAAGGCGTAAGCGGCGTCGTTGTAGCCGTAGTTGTAAGCCTGGTCCGCGAGAGTGGACGAACCATGCGGTCCGTTCATGTACTGCGAACTCGGTGTGGTGCCCCATGACCCGTTGACGATCGGGAGTCCCATGAAGGTGTAAAGCTGGTAGCTGCCCTGGGCCCACGCGGCTTCCTTGGCCATGCAGGTGTTGGAGGAGCTGAACGGCCATCCGTTCACCTCGACCATCACGAAGGTGCCCGTGGTGGGCGGCGCCGAGAGTCCGCACTGGAAGTTGCTGACGTCGAATCCCACGGCGCCTGTCATAGACGAGACTATGTAGGTAGCGGAATTGAGAGAGACCACGGGTGCGGGCAGCGCCGTGCCTCCTTGGGAGCCGAAGAACGGCGCATCGCCGAAGGAGAAGATGCCACCGTCGGAGGCCACCAGCCAGTACCCCTTGCCATCCGGGGTGGCGGCCATTCCCACCACCGGCTTGTTGAGGGTGATGCCGCCGGTGGAGCCAAAGAAGCGCGCATCGCCGAAGGAGAAGATGCCACCGTCGGAGGCCACCAGCCAGTACCCCTTGCCATCCGGGGTGGCGGCCATTCCCACCACCGGCTTGTTGAGGGTCATGGCGCCGGTGGAGCCGTAGAATGCGGCATCGCCGAAGGAGAAGATGCCACCGTCGGAGGCCACCAGCCAGTACCCCTTGCCATCCGGGGTGGCGGCCATTCCCACCACCGGCTTGTTGAGG
>JAKAOC010000429.1 GCA_021823385.1 Actinomycetes bacterium | reverse complement strand
ACGGCCGCCGGGCAGACCGGCCTGGCCGGAAGCTCGGGAAGCGCGGGCTTTGCCGGCACCGATGTTGCCGGGACGATAGACGGGGTGGCAGCGACCGGCAATGGCCAGCTGCTTTCCATTCCCTCCACGAGCTCAACCTTGCCGGGCCTGGCGATCACGGTGACGGCCACCGGCATTACCAGCGCAACCAACCTGGGGACGTTCAACTACTCCCCGGGGATCGCAGGGAGCCTTGCAAACGTCGGGAACGATGCCACCGCACCGTCCTCGGGATCCCTCACCAGCACCATTTCATCTCTCCAGACCCAGGCGGCGAATCTGAAGAACCAGTACAACAGCTATACACCGATGATCCAGTCCGAACAGACACTGCTTCAGCAACTCTTTTCCCAGATGGAGTCCCAACTGGGAGGTTTGCAGAATCAGAGCCAGTGGTTGGCCGGGCAGATCTCCAAGCTCCCATAGGCAGAGGCGAAGATGGCTTATCCAGCGCGCGCGCGAAGCGCATACAACGAGGCGTCGATACTCTCCTGCTCTCCTCGCAAGCAGCTGATCCTTTTGTATGACCGGTTGCTGGCGGATTTTGTTGCCGCCGGCACTTCATTCGAAACCGGCGATCTCTACGCCATTCACAACAGCCTGCGCCACGCTCAGGACATAGTGCATCTCCTGATGACCTCGCTGCGGCTGGATTTGTGGGAGGGTGCCGCCCAGGTCCGCGATCTGTATCAGTATTCGCTTAACCAATTGATACTGGCGAACCTGAAGAAGGATCGTAGCCATCTAGCAGCGGCCGAGGCGGTGCTAGTGCCCTTGGGCGAGGCCTGGAAAGCGGCTGACCGGAATCTGGACCAACAGGAGGCGATTGCTGATGGAGTGGCATGACGTCCTCGACGCGTATGAAGCGCACTTGGAATTGGTCGGGCAGGCTGTTCGTGGAGAGGCGCCTTGGCCGGGAGAGTTCGTGGCCGCCGAGCCTGGCGGGGATATGCCCGGGTCCGTGCGGAGAAGGGCCCGCGACCTGGTGCGTCGCACAGAGCTATTGATGGGAGAGCTTCGCGAGCAGATGTGCATGTGTGTCGAGGTTCTCGACCGCTCCAAGGAGCGCGAGGCGACCGGGCGCCTCGTTCTCCTCGATCTTCTGGCGTAGGCGACTTGCCACATCCGGCGCGGCTTCCCGCCCGCCGTAATGACGCGTGCCACAGCCGGTTAATCCTTTCCCGACCTGCATGGCATCGGGCCCTTCGAGCTTGGCTCGGTGCCGAAGGCTATGGTGACGGGTGCGTCCATGAGAGCCAGACTGATGCTGCACCTCCGTCGGTAGCCCTGGCCTGGGATTAGGTGGTCCCCTCATGATCAGTGGCCGTCGGCTGCGCTGCACGCCCCCTAGAGTTGTTGACAACGATCAGTGACTGAGGCGGGAATTTCACAGAGGACCCCGCGGGTTGCGAGACCTGAGGAGGTGACGGTGGCCCAGGCCGAGGTTGAGAGGTCGATCCGGGACTGGGATGCCCCGGGCATAGAGGCAGTCTCCCCGGGTGTGCACCGGGTGCCGCTTCCGCTTCCCGGAGACGCGCTCAAGGCAGTCAACGTCTACGTCATCGAAGACGGGGACGGCCTGGTGTTGATAGATTCGGGCCAGTACCTCAGCGACGCGCGCATCGGGCTCGAAAGGGCGTTGGCCACCCTCGGAGCAGGCATTGGCGACGTGCGCGACTTCCTGGTGACCCACGTGCACCGCGACCATTACACCCAGGCCATCGCCCTGCGCAGAGAGTTCGGCACCCGCGTGAGCCTCGGTGCGGGTGAATCCGTCTCAATCGCGGCCGTGCAGGACCCTGCGAACGCGCCCATGTCCCGCCAGCACAAGTTGTTGGAGCTTTGTGGCGCGGCGCCGTTGATCGAACTTCTGCGCCACTTGGCGCCCAACGAAGGTGACGCTCTCCGGGGGCTATTCGAGACTCCCGACGCATGGCTGGAGGACCGGGTCGTGGTGGATCTGTCTTCCAGGGCCCTGCGCGTCGTATCCACGCCCGGGCATACCCGGGGGCACGTGGTCTTTTACGACGAGGGAGCCCAGCTCCTCTTTGCCGGCGACCATGTCCTGCCGCACATAACGCCATCGATCGCATTCGAACCGGTGCCCTCCGAGAACGCCCTCGGCCGCTATCTGGCCTCGCTCTCCCTGGTGCGCAACCTTCCCGACGCGAGGCTCCTGCCGGCGCACGGCCCGGTGGTGCCCAGCGTCCACGCACGCGTCGACGAGCTGGTGGTCCACCATGAGCATCGTCTGGACGCCACATTCGAAGCGGTGGCGGAGGGCCGACACACTCCGTACGAAGCCGCGCAGGGTCTCCGATGGACGCGGCGGGAGCGGCCCTTCGAAACACTTGACCCCATGAACCAGATGCTCGCGGTGATGGAGACCAAGGTGCATCTCGACCTGTTGGCCGCCCAAGGGCGCATTCTCCAGGGTATCAGCGACGGCGTTCTCGTCTTTGAGACGTTACCCGTGGCCGGGGCGAGCTGATCGACCGAAGCCAAGAGGTGGTAGGGACCCAATTCTTGTTCGGCCCCGAGCCGCCTGCCTTTCGTAGGATCTCGTACGTTGAGCGGCTATCCGCCGGCGCGCTGGCCTTGTAAACCTCGACCGGGATCGCGTTGGAATGTTCGAGGTTTCGCTGGGTCGGGCCGCCGCTGTTCCTGGTAGTCGCTGGCATGGCGACGCGCAGGTCCGCGCACCTTGGATGCGGCCCAGGGGCGAGCCCTCTTGTGAGGAGCTCAGCAGCCTCCAGGTGGCCCTGGGGTGCCGGCGCCAATGGCGGGATTGTCGACGATGCCCACCCTTACGGCTCGCGATTCCGCGCCGAGATGCACGACGTACCACTCGCCGCGATACGAAATGAGCGAAGCAACGCCGATAGAGTGCAGCGTGCCCCCGACCTTATAGAGCAGGCGGGATCCCGGTACGTTCCAGTAGCCCTCCTTGTTGTAGCACCCGCCAGGGTTGATCCAGTGGATGTACGAGGTG
>JAKAOC010000428.1 GCA_021823385.1 Actinomycetes bacterium | reverse complement strand
TCCGAGCGGCCGCTGCCGCCGGGGGCTTTCCAGGTGGCTCCGGATACGCCTGAACGGGAGATGCTGGCCGGAAGGCCCTTGGCGCCGTCATTACGGGGACCTAGTTTTTCGAGAGCTCCCGTAATGCCCGCCTTGCAGCATTGTGCCAGTTGGCGGCGCTAGCCTCGGGCCGGAGGACGCGTTTCGAATCCGCGGCGCATGCCATTCGATCGGGGGTCCCGTTGAGTGACGCACAAGATGGGGGCGCACCGCAGGCGCCCGGCGCCTCAAATGGACCATTGGTGCCGCAGCGCCCGCCCGTATCGCCGCAGGGGCTGACGACGGCGGAGGTGGCCGGGCGGGTCGCCGCCGGCCTTGATAACTCGGCGCCCGAGACGACGTCCAAATCGACCGTCGAGATCATGCGCTCCAACATCCTGACCAGGTTCAACCTGATTCTGGGAACCCTACTGGTGGCGATTCTCTTGACGGGGGTGATCCAGGACGCGCTGTTCGGCTTGGTCATGGTTTTCAATTCCGCAATCGGGATCTTCCAGGAGGAGAGGACCAAGCGCACTCTCGACCGGCTAGCTCTTCTTTCGGCCCCCCGGGTGCGGGTGCTCCGCGATGGTACCGTGGCCGAGATCCAACTCGAGCAAGTCGTATTGGATGACCTTGTGCTGATGGCGCCCGGGGAGCAGATCGTCGCCGACGGAATCGTCAGGTCGGCCGAGGGGCTGGAATTAGACGAGTCGCTCCTCACCGGAGAGTCCGAACCCGTTCCACGATCCGAATCCGAGCCTGTGCTCTCGGGCAGCTTCGTCGCTGCGGGCACCGGCAGGTACCAGGTGACCGCAGTGGGGCAGCAGGCCTACGCCCGCACCCTCTCCCGTGAAGCCCGGGCCTTCGCCACCACTCCATCGGAGCTAATGAACGGGATCAACAAGATACTCCGCTACGTGACCTGGGCATTGTTCCCCGCGGCGGCGCTGCTTCTGGTGGGAGCTTTTCGGACCGGGGGCCCGTTCAAGTCGGCTGTGGCCGGAATAGTCGCCGCTCTGGTCGGGATGGTACCCCAGGGGCTGGTGCTGCTCACCTCGATCGCCTTTGGAGTCGGGGCCGTCAAGCTCGCGCGGCGCAGGGTGCTGGTGCAGGAGTTGGCGGCAGTCGAGGGCCTGGCCCGGGTCGACGTCGTCTGTTTCGACAAGACGGGAACCTTGACGGACGGGAACATCGCCTTCGAGGAGCTGGTCGCCCTGGGCGACGAGGATGGATTGGACGAGGCCGTTTCGGCCCTTGCCGCCCAGGAGTCCCCGAACGCCACGCTTGCCGCGCTTGCGGCCGCCTTCCCCGCCGATCCGGGCTGGGAGCGCGTCGGCTCGGTGCCGTTCAGCTCGGCGACCAAGTGGAGCTCGGTCACCTTTGCCGGGCACGGCACCTGGGTGCTCGGCGCGCCCGAGATCATCGCCAAATCCGATCCCGAGGCTCTGGCAGCCGCCGAGGAGGTCGCGTCCTCGGGGCGCCGAGTACTCGCGCTCCTCAAGACCGGCGAGCCGCCCCGTGCCGGGGAGACTGCGTCCGGTGAGGTGGTGGCGCTACTCGTCTTCGGGGAGCGCCTCCGGCCCGAGGCGGGCGCTGCCATCGAGTACTTCGGGCGCCAGGGGGTTGCCATCAAGGTCATTTCCGGGGACAGCCCCGCCACTGTTGGCGCACTTGCCGTGCGCGCAGGGGCCATTCCGCCGGGCTCCAAAGCAGTGGACGCTCGGACGCTTCCTGACTCCGAGCCAGAGCTGGCGGAACTTCTCGAACGGGAATCGGTTTTCGGCCGGGTTACGCCACATCAGAAGCAGGCCATGGTGCGTGCTCTCCGCTCGCGTGGCCACGTGGTGGCGATGACCGGCGACGGGGTCAACGACGCCTTGGCTCTCAAGCTTGCCGACATCGGTGTGGCGATGGGATCGGGGACCGCGGCGACCAAGGCGGTCGCGCAGTTGGTTCTGCTCGACGGCGACTTCTCGACCTTGCCGGGTGTGGTGGCAGAGGGAAGGAGGGTGGCCGGCAACATCGAGAGAGTGGCCAACCTCTTCCTGGCCAAGACGGCATGGGCGGCGCTGCTCGCCCTGTTTGCGGGGGTGGCCTTGCTCGCCTACCCTCTCTTGCCTCGCCACCTCACCGTGATCGACGCACTGACCATCGGCACCCCCTCCTTCTTCCTCGCCCTGGCGCCGAACGCCCGGCGCTACATGCCCGGCCTAGTAACCAGGGTGCTTCGCTTTGCGGTCCCGGTAGGCGCAATCGAAGCCGCCGGCGCGGCCACCGCCTATCTGATCACGTATTCCAACGGGGACACCGAGGCCGTAAGTCGTACGGCAGTGGTCCTGGTACTGCTCGCCGCGGGCCTCGCGGTCCTTGCGGCCGGCGCATCACCCTTCAATTGGTGGAAGGGGGTTCTCATCGCCGCGATGGCCGCGGGATTCGTTCTCCTCTTTCCCTTCGCCGCCCTGCGCACCTTTTACGCACTGAGCCTGCCCACCCACGACCTGGCAGCGGTCCTGCTCACGGCCCTTGCAACGACCGTCGTGACCGGATTAGCCGCCGTATGGCTGAGGCGCGCTGCGGATGCGAGAGCCGACCGGTCGTGAGCCTGGTGGGTTCGTGCCCGCTGCGCGGATGCCTTGTCGTGAGCTCCGGTTGGCGTCATTCCCGGGAACCGGCGTTGCCCAAGTCCCGGCGCCGCACTCCGGGCAGGTTAGCAGCATGGCTCCCATGCGGTGAGGCGTGAGCGCCACCTGGACCGGAGATGGACTGAAGTGGACTCCACACTCCTGGCACTCGTATTCGAGGTTCTTTCCACGCATCGTCTGGAACGCGATGGATCCAAGTGCCACGATGATCGCGACGAAGATTCCGTCGGCCGCACGTGCCGGCATCGGCCGCCCCTCTCGCCTGGCCCCAAGATTCTGAAGCCTGGCCCGGCAACGGTCAAGACGGCGCGGACGGGCGCCGGCGCCTTGGATGGCCGTCGTGCCGACCGGCCCCGCGGATGGCTCCGCGGAGACCCTTC
>JAKAOC010000427.1 GCA_021823385.1 Actinomycetes bacterium | reverse complement strand
TATGCGGCGCTTGGATACCTCCGCCCCGTCGCCGGAAACATCTCGCTCATCGACGAAGCCGATCATGTAGTCCGGCCGCCGATGAGCGTCTTCTGCTCTTAGTGCCCCGCCGTGCTGGAGACAACGCTCCGATCCAACCTTGCCCTGGCCGAACCGTCAGCCGGGGCAAGCGAAATGCGGGCCGCTCTTACCGACGCGGCGCTCGGCCACCTCCTGGAAGGGACGGGGCTCGACACCGTGCTGGGACCCGCCGGGCGCATCCTCTCAGGCGGAGAGAGGGAGCGGTTGGCCCTCGCACGGCTGCTGCTGGCCGGTTACGGCACGGTAATACTGGACGAACCCACCGCAGCGGTCGACCAGGCCACCGCCGAAGAGGTAATCTCCACGCTGCTGCGTGCCTACCGGGGCAAGACGCTGGTGGTGATCACCCATCAGGAGTTTCTGCTCTCGCGATTTGATCAGGTGATCCACCTGGACCAGGTCTGAGTCTTCTATCCCAGCACTGTGATCTCAGCCGCGCCGCGTTCCTTTTGGCGCAAGAGGAGCTTGCGCCCCAGCATCATTCCCGCCGCCGACGTCAAGGCGGCTACGGATGCAAGCGACCAGGCCCACGAGAACGAGGCGTGGTCCACCACGTAGCCGAACGCCAGGGGCCCGATGACCGAGCCGATGAAGGCTCCCGCCTGAGTCGTTCCGGTTGCCCTGCCCTCTGCACCGGGATGGTTCACGATGATGGCGAAGTTGAACACCCCGTTCCAGCCCCAGCCGGCCGCATATGCGATGGCGGTGGCAGGAATCACCAGCCAGTAGCTCTGAAGAGCAAAAGCTGCGTATCCCACGGCCCCCAAGCCCACCATTCCCGCGATGACGGGCAGGTGACGGCCTCCACGCCGATCGGCAAGCAAGCCCCCGACCAATCGGGATACCAGTCCACAGGCGGAGCCGAACGCAGCCAGTAGGCCGGCATCGGAGGGAGAGAAGCCGGTGTGCACCGCGTTCTCGACCAGGAACGCACCCAGGGCGTTCGCCGCGCCGGCACCGAAGGCCATCGCGGCTGCCAGCGTGATGATCGGAGGCAGGGCTATGCGCGGCCTCTCCTTGGAATAATCCACCCCGGAGCGGATGACGCCGGTCGAACGGCCCGGCGGCACTGCCACAAGGACGATCAGCGCCACCACTCCGGCAATGGCGTAGGCGTAATGCCAGCCGATGGTGAGGGCGATGACTGGGACGGCCAGGCCGGCAAAGAGGGTTGAAACCGGTATTGCCGCCTGCTTGACGCCGAGAGCGAACCCGCGCCGGCCCGGAGGAACGGCATCTATGACGAATAGGTTGACGGCAGGCTGCATCGCCCCATTGGTAAAGCCGGCCAGTACCAACATGACGAGCATCACCGCGTAGCTGCTTCCGTAGGCGGCGATTCCGAAGAGCAAAAGGGCCACCGCGAGCGCGCACACGCGCATGATCCGCTCGCCGCCCAGCTTCTCGGCCATGGCGCCCGCCAGCACGGAAACGAGTGAAGCAGCAGCGAAGAAGGCGGCCACCAGCAGCCCTAGTGCGCCCACGCTGAAGTGGAGGCTCTGGCGCACCTGCACGGCCAGCGCGCCGGTCAGGAAGACGGGCAGCGTAGTAGCAGTGGTGGCGGTGATAGACACCGCCACCTTGTATGCACTTCTTTGGTAGAACGGGCGCCTTTCCGCGAGAACTCCTCTTAGCGGTTCCTGGTTACACGCTCCAGGCTACCGTCGCCCGGCTTCTAATGACAAAACCGACTATTCGTCTACGACGCTGATGGCAAGCTCCGGGCATAGCTGGGCGGCCCGGCGCAGCAAGTCCGCATGGCTCACTGAAACCTTCTGCTTGGCAATGATTGGATAGTGCCACTTGTCCAGCCGGATGTATTCATCCAGAAGCTCTGCACAAGTGCCGTGACCGTGACAACGAGTCGGATCGATGACCAGCCGCATCAAGCCGCGCCTCCAGCGCTGACCGAAGCGCCAGGAGGCAGGAGCATGGAGGTGTGGCTCCCTTGGGCAGTGCAGCGGCCGGAGCGGTGCAGCTTGACCTCTTCGGCGAACGCACCCACCGTCGACCGGACCAGCTGGATCACTCCGTCAGGGTGCTGGCAGCCGCCGCGATGCTCAACCAAAGGGATAACCGATCGCAGGTCGTGCATGCCACGCTCCACGTCGGACGAAAGCGCGATGCGCGCCATGGCCGTCGATATCTCCGGCAGCCCGTGCAAACACGGGCCACACTGGCCGGCGCTCTGGCCGGCAAGGTACTCCGTGATGGCCGCCGCCTCAACGACGGGGCACGTCTCACGCCCGACAACTCCGAGGACGCCGGCGCCGAACGACAGCCTGTGTTCGGCCAGGGCCGCATCGTCCATTGGGAACTTGGCGGTGTGGGGCGCGCTCAAGTCAATCCAGCGCCCGAAGTACCCGCCGAAAAGCACCGCCCTCGGGTCTGGGGCTTCGGTCTCTCGAAGCACCTCGGCCAGGCTCGCTCCCGGAGACAGCTCGTAGACCCCAGGACGACCGACCGCGCCGATGATGGTCAGCAAGCGCGTTCCTCTGTCGCCTCCTTGTCCACCCTGGCGATACCATTCGGAGCCAAACCGGAGGATCATGGCAACGTGAGCAAAGGTCTCGACGTTGGAAAGCAAGGTCGGTGCTCCGCGAAGTCCCGACGATGCGATTCGGTCCATAGAGAATTGCGGAAGGGCCGGTCCCTTGGCGATGCGCCGCACGACCGCGGTCTCCTGGCCCGAAACATAGCCGGCAGGTGCCTCGACAATCGTGACCCGCAGCTCGGTGATCCCGCGCTCGCGGCGCTCTCTCATCGCCGCGTTCACCGCGGAGTGCGCTTCACGGTCCTTTACGTATAGGTAGGCGCTCTTAGCGCCTAGGAGGCCAGCCACCAAAGAGATTCCATCCAGAACCAAGTGAGGGTTGTTCTTCAGCAGAAGCGTGTCCTTCTTGCTGAGAGGTTCCGACTCCGATCCGTTTGCGATCACGACCGGGCTCTTGCGGCTCTCGGCGGTG
>JAKAOC010000426.1 GCA_021823385.1 Actinomycetes bacterium | reverse complement strand
ACGCTCGCCGTTGATCATGGCCTCGATCATTTCGCGGGACGACTTGGACCAGACTGTCGAGGCGACCGAGGTGAGTTTTATGCCGGCGTCTTGGAGGACTTTCTCCATTCGCTGCAGCTCCCGGGCCCGAGCGTCAATTTGGGTCTTGCGGTAGCGGGTGAGTTCCCGCAGGGCCCTGATCGGAGGGGGCGGCACAAACGAGGGTCGCACCATGCCGTGGGCGGCCACGTCGGCCAGCCACTGCGCGTCGGTCAGATCGGTCTTTCGACCCGGAACGTTCTTCACATGGGCCGCGTTGCACAGCCAGAGGTTGCTGAAGTGACCCTCGAGGGCGTAGTAGACGCACTTCCAATAGACCCCGGTCGCCTCCATCACGACCGTCTGTACGTTGAAAGCCTGCAGATACTTGCGCAGTTCGTCCAATCCGCTCGTTGTGGTCGAGAAGATCTTCTTCTTCGTGACAACAGCGTCTGGAGTGTCACCGGGATCGATACACGCAACGACCGTATCGCGATGTATATCGAGCCCGGCAACTCGGACAAGGATGCGTTCCACCTCGCACCTCCTCTTCTGACACGAGGCCGCGATGTGGAACCGTGAATCAAGCGGATGCTGGGATTCGTGCTCAAGGCGACAATAGTCAGTTCCCGAGGGTCCCGCGCCAAACTTTTCACGCACTCATAGGTAGCAAGCGGCATCGGTGACCGAGCATCGCGGCTATCGCCAGCATTTCATTCATATTGAGTGGCTGGCAAGAGCCATGGCAACTTTTCCCAGGAGCTCGTTGTCCTTGGGCGGCTCGGCCAGCTCGCGCCGAAGGCGAATGAGCTCTTGGCGCTCGGCCGGGGTGAGGGGTGCATCGCCTGAAGCCGATGCCGCCTCCAGGCGTCTGCGTTCGTCGCGGACCCAGCGATAGAGCGCTTCCTGGCCAATGGAGAGTTCCCTGGCGACCTCAGCGACGCTTCTTCAGGAGTCGATCACCCGATGTGCGGCTTCGGTCTTGAACTCGAGGCTGAACTTCATTCTGGTTGCTCCCAAGATGACATCCTCTCCGCCAACTTCGTAGGTTGGCTTAGCGGGTGTCTACTTTCCGTGGGGCGCCTCAGCTTGATGAAGTTCGGGTGAACGCTACCTACCCTTCGTATTGGCTCATGCGCCTTCGTTCTAAGTTGGTGATTCAGCGCCGACGCGGTTCAATTCTTCCCAATTCGCCGGCTCCGACCGGAGAGGGCCGCCTACCGGATCGCAAACCTGATTTCGCGGCCGTGCTGCTTGACACTGAGCACTATGCGACCAAGCAACCCGGTTTGATGCCACGAACGCGTCGTCGTTGCGGCCGCAGTTTCCCGGGCCGCTGGACAACCGGGTTGTGAGGAGCGATGGTGCCTCGCCCGAGAACCTTCGAGCGCCAGGTCAAACTACTCCTTCCACTGCAGGAGGTACTTGCCGATGCCGACAGCGTCTCGTGCTTGACGCACTTTCCTCGCGCGCTCGGGATCACCTAGACACCCCTTGACCCTAACTTGTCAAGCCGCTAGGTCGACGCGGTGCTTCCAGGCGAGGTCTTCGTCGTAGAGAACCCGATTCTCGAGACAGGCGTGCAGGATCCCCACCCAGCGGTTGGCCAGCTGGCGAATGCATTGGCGATGGGTCTTGTTACGGGAACGCAGCTCGTCGTAGTAGGTACGGGCGCCGGGGGATTGCCGAAGCGAACAGAAGGCCCACTGGTCCAGGGCATCAGCCAGGCGCCGGTTGCGTGCGTGGCGAGCCAGCACCGCGCGACTCTTTCCAGAAGCGCGGGTAACCGGTGACGTGCCGGCGTAATTTCTGCGAGACTTGGCATCCGCATAGCGGTTCGGGTCATCCCCGAACTCGCCCAGCACCCGGGCGCCCAGCACCGTCCCCAGACCTGGGAGGGAGAGGATGATCTGGGAGTCCGGGTGCGCCTCAAAATCCGCGGCCAGTGCCGCCTCCAGGGAGGCGATCTGGGCGTTGTAGGCGCGGATCATGGCCACATGGGCGCTCACGCTTCTCCCGTAGGCCGCCTCCAGCTCCCGGGCCTGGGAGAGCTGCTCGGCGCGCAGGGCCTCCTGGATCTGAAGCGCTCGGGTCTCCAGGTTGCGCTCCCGCCCCGCTCTGCGCAGGGCGGAGGCGATCTTGGATCTGGAGAGCTGGCGCCCCAGCGCCGGCGTGGGGGCGATCTCCATAATCGCCAGGGCGTCCCGCCCGTCGAAATCCGCGCCAAAGGCATCGAGCGCCCCGGGGTAGTAATCCTTGAGTGCGTTGCGCAGTGCGTTGGCCTCCCGCTGGCGGGACCAGATGGCGCTTTGGTGCGCTCTGGCCAGCACCTTGATCGCCTCGGCTTGCACCGAGTCTCCGGCCAGGGGGCGGTGGTTGTGCCTATCGGTGCGTACCAGCTCGGCCAGCACCTTGGCATCGCCGGGATCGGACTTGGATCCCGAGGTGACGTGGCGCTCCCGGTAACGCGCCACCGACATCGGATTGAGCGCAAAGACCAGGTAGCCCGCCCCCACCAGGGCGGTGACGATCAGCCCCCGGTCCTTCTCGATCCCGACCAGAACCTCCTCGGGGTTATCAGCGTGCTTGGCGAATAGTTCGTGCAGCACGGCCACACCGGCGAGGGTGTCGGGAATCCTTCTCCTGGCCAGCACCGTCCCCGTTTCGTCAAGGACGCAGATGTCGTGGTGGGCCTCGGCCCAATCCAGGCCGACAAAGATCATGAGATCACCTCCGTTGTCGTTATGACACGAGCCTCGAGGCATGCGGCGGCAACCTAATGGATCAGTGCTCTGGGCACGACACCCCTCCAGCCCTCTCCGCCTACCTCGCCAACTGACTGGGGCACGCTCTAGGTTTAGAGCTCGAAGCTCGGGAGCCTGAAGTGCTCACCAGTCAGCGGCTCGGTGGATAGCCTCTCTCATTAGAGAGGGGACTTCCAGTCCCATTAGGAGCCTTGGATGGTCACGGATATCATCTTGTGCACCTTGGTCGGGGTCCCGGAAGCCGACCCGTCCGCGGCGATCGCTTGCACGA
>JAKAOC010000425.1 GCA_021823385.1 Actinomycetes bacterium | reverse complement strand
ACACCTATGGTTTCGACTTCGGCGTAGGTCTTGACGAACTTCGGCCTCCGGCCCTCAGTAATTCCGAGCACATCATGGAAGACGAGAACCTGCCCGTCACAACCAGCTCCCGCCCCGATACCGATTGTCGGAATATCGAGCTTGTCCGTGATCACCCTGGCCAGCGCGTCCGGAATGCCCTCGAGCACCACCGTGAATGCCCCCGCCTCCTGAACTGCCAGCGCGTCGTCAACCAGGGCGCGTGCGGCCTCAGCCGTCTTGCCCTGAACCTTGAAGCCGCCCATCGTGTTCACCGACTGAGGAGTGAGGCCGAGGTGCCCTACGACAGGGATCTCCGAATCCACGATTGCCCTGATTGCCTTCGCGCGCTTGGCACCGCCTTCGATCTTTACGGCCTCGGCGCCGGCCCTGATCAGCTTTGCTGCAGCCCTGACCGCGTCGCGCTTGCCTGTGTGATAACTCATCCAGGGCATATCGGCCACCACAAGCGCCATCGGCTTCGCGGCGGCTACCGCCTTGGTGTGGTGCGCCATGTCATCGACGGTCACCGAGAGGGTGTCGGGGTGGCCCAAAACGACCATCGCGAGTGAATCCCCCACCAGGATCATGTCCGCGCCGGCACGGTCCACCATGCGGGACCCGGGGAAGTCGTAGGCGGTAACCATGGTCAAGGGTTCCGAACCGTTACGCACCTTCGACGATCGGACGAAAGGTACAGTCACACGCTCAGTGTGCATGATCTTCACCTCCAGTGTCCCGCGCTCGAAGCTGCAGGCACCAATTGCAAGGTTATCAGGCCACCCTAGAGCCGACGGTTCGGCCTGCCTCGAATTTCGAGACCTCAGGCGGTAGCCGCGTCCCCGGTGCCCAGGACAGACATGCGCTCGAGGTGATTCCAGCGGCAGGCCAGGCAGACCTCCACCTCATACACCTTGTTTGCGAAGGTGGAGGTGTTCAGCTTGGACAGGTCGGAAGGCCCTTCTAGGCAGCGGCCGTACGCCGGCAGTTTGGGGCCGAAGGCGTACATAACCGAGACAAGGCTCTCCCGCTCACAAATTGGGCAAGGATCTTTCTTGGGCCTCCCCAAGTGGGAGGCGGCCCTGATCAGCTCAGGCTGGGCGTCACATACTTGGAGCCTGGAGAGGCGACCCTGCCGGAAGTCGCGCAACACCGCGAGCCGTGCGAGGGCATAGTCGACGGTGGGGTCGTCGCTTTCCCACATTGGCTGCACTTTTGCACGGATGTCCATCTCCCTATCCATGCTACCGAGCAGCAGGCCCGGGTTCGCTTGCGGCGGGAGCACGGTCGCGACTGCATCTCGGACGAACGTTCCGGCTAGGATCACCAAAGAAGATATCAACTGATATATCGAGTTGATATAGCAACCCAGCATCTATGAGGAGGTGAAAGGATGAGGAAAGCTCCTTCGCAGTTGCTTGACCTGGCGGTTCTGTCGTTGCTTCGCAACGGCGAGATGCACGGGTACCAGATCCGCAAGAGCTTGGCCGAGACGGCGGGTCCCCTCTTCCAGTTCTCCTTCGGCTCCCTTTACCCGGCTCTCGCTCGTCTTGAAGAGCGGGGAGCGGTGGCTTCCTACCTCGAGGTCGGTCCAACGTTCATCGGAGCAACAGGCTCCCTGACAGGTGACCTGGCCTTGTCGTTGGAAAGAAGCGCGCGGACAACTCTCGGCCAAGGAGACCGCTCCGTCCGCCAGAAGCGCGTCTTCCGCATCACCGACGTGGGCAAGAAGCTCCACGGGCAGTTGCTGGAGACGTTGCCGCTCGAATCCGAGGGTGAGTTCATGGCCTGGCTGTATCTGGCGCAGGACGCCGACCTAGCGATGGTTGTCGAACGTGCCCGCGAACGGCTCCTGATGCTGGAGACAAAGAAGCGCAGCCGGACGCGCGGCGCCATTACCGAGAGTGGCCTCAGGGCCCAGATTCATCGGCGGCTGGCGGACCTGCTGGAATCGGAAATCGGCTTCGTGAGATCGGTGCTAGGTCGTCTTGAAACGGGCGCTGGCGCCGAAAACGTGGATATCCACTGACAGGGCTGGTCGTCTTTCAATGCGGCGGCCAGAAGAAACAACGAAAGGGAACAGATGGGCGAGAAGAAGGTAAGGGTGGCGATTGCCGGCATGGGCAACTGCGCCAACTCGCTGATCCAGGGCGTCGAATACTATCGCAATGCGCCTGCCGACGAGCAGGTTCCCGGACTCATGCACGTGGAACTCGGAGGCTACCACGTAGGCGACATCGAGTTCGTAGCTGCTTTTGACGTGGATGCCACCAAAGTTGGCAGCGACATGTCCAAGGCGATGTGGGGCGGCCTTAACAACACGATCAAGTTCGCCGAGGTACCTGAGCTTGGCGTCACCGTCATGCGCGGCCCGACACTCGACGGTCTGGGCAAGTACTACTTGACCTCCATCGAAGAATCGCCGACCGAGCCGGTCGACGTGGTCAAGGCGCTGCGTGAAAGCGGAGCGGACGTGCTGGTGAGCTATCTCCCGGTCGGATCCCAGGCGGCGCAAAAGTTCTACGCCCAGGCTGCGATTGACGCCAAGGTGGCTTTCGTGAACGCTATTCCGGTGTTCATCGCCTCCGACCCCGAGTGGGCTGCCAAGTTCACCGAAGCGAATGTGCCGATTGTTGGCGACGATATCAAGAGCCAGGTAGGCGCAACAATCGTCCATCGCATGCTTGCCCGCCTCTTCGAGGATCGTGGGCTGGTGCTGGATCGCACCTACCAGTTGAACGTTGGCGGCAACATGGACTTCAAGAACATGCTGGAGCGCGAGCGCCTGGAGTCCAAGAAGATCTCCAAGACGCAGTCGGTCACCAGCCAGCTCGACAATGGCATCGAGGCGTCCAATGTGCACATCGGCCCGTCTGACCACGTTCCCTGGCTCGAGGACCGCAAATGGGCTTACATCCGCCTCGAGGGTCGCAACTTCGGCGACGTCCCGTTGAACGTGGAGCTCAAGCTCGAGGTGTGGGATTCACCCAACTCGGCAGGTGTCATAATCGACGCCCTTCGCTGCGCGAAGCTGGC
>JAKAOC010000424.1 GCA_021823385.1 Actinomycetes bacterium | reverse complement strand
GGGGCCAACTGGATGATCGGCCATGTCGGCACCCCCATCCCCGGCGCCCATGTCCTGCCGGTGGGCTTCGGCCTGGAGGCCCCCTCCGGGGTTTATCTGGCCGCCTTGGCCTTCGTGGCCCGCGACGTTTTGCAACGTGTGGGAGGAGCCAAGGCCGGCGTGGCGGCGATCCTGGTCGGCGCGGGCATCTCGGCCTTCGTGGCCAGCGCCCATCTCGCCTTGGCTTCGGGGGCGACCTTCCTGCTCTCCGAGACGTGCGACTTTTTGATCTACACCCCTCTGCAGAAGCGCAATTTCCCGTTGGCGGTGGTTGCCTCCGGCGTGGTTGGCGACCTGGTGGATTCCACCGTCTTTCTCACCCTTGCGGGCATTCCGCTTGCGGTGGCGCTTCCGGGCCAGCTTCTCGGCAAGCTCTGGGTAATGCTCCTGGGCGGATTGCTTGCCGCCTGGCTGAGGCGCTTTCCCCTCTTTGCCACCCCCGCGCGCAGCCTGTCAGTGTCGGCCACCCCCGCCTGATCAGCTGTCCGAGCCGACGGCGGGCCGCTGGACGCGAGACCGGCTACCAATCGGACGGATCCTCCGAAAGGATGCGCTTGGCCACCGCGAAGGCGGCGTTGGCGGCGGGCACACCCGCGTACACCGCGGTGTGCATGAGGATCTCGGCGATCTCCTCCTCGCTCCAGCCGTTGCGGATTGCACCGCGCAGATGCAGTTCGAGTTCACCATGGTGGCCGAGTGCCGTCAGCGCCGCCAACGTTATGGCGGATCGGGTCTTTCGGTCCAGTCCGGGCCGTGTCCAGATCTCGCCCCATGCGAAGCGGGTGATCATGTCCACGAATCCGGCGTTGAAGGCGCTCGCCTGGTCTGCGGAGCGATTCACATGCGCATCGCCGAGCACCGCGCGGCGGACCGCTTCTCCGCGGCTGGAGGCCATGCCGGCGAGATGGTTCAACACCGCCGCTGTGAACGCGGTGGGCTGTTCTATGTTGGCCAGGTGCGCCGCGTGCGCGATTACGACCATCGCCGATCCTGGAATCAGCTGCTGGGTCTCGAGAACCTTGGCGGGAGGTGTGACCGGATCCTGGGCGCCTGCGATCAGCAGGGCCGGGGCGGTGATCCGGCCGAGTTCCGGACGCAAGTCCATGGCGCCGATCGCCTCGCAGCAGCCGGCGTAACCCTCAGTTGAGGCAGCCGCCAGCATTCCCAGGACTGACTCGCCGACCTGCGGGTGGCCGTCGGTAAAGCCTGGAGTGAACCAGCGTCCCAACAAGGTCGGCCCAAGAGCGGACGTGCCCTCTTTTCGCACGGCGGCGGCACGCTCCCGCCAGCCTGAGGCCGGGCCGAGTTCGGCGGCGGAGCAGGCTACCACCAGGGATTCAACCCGCTCCGGGTGATTGGCCGCGAGCCACATGGCAACCATCCCGCCCAAGGAGAGGCCGCAAACGGAGAAGCGGTCCACGCCCAAGGTGTCGCAAACCTCCAAGACGTCGGTGCCAAGCTCGGAGATCGAATACGGGCCGGGTGCGGGCGGCTGGTTTCCCCCGTGCCCACGATGCTCTATACGGATCACGCGGAAACGCGCAGCCAGGGCCGGCATCTGGGGATCCCACATTTCCGCAGCCGTGCCAAGGGAGTTGAGCATCACCAGGACCGGCGCCTCGGCCGGGCCGTCGATGTGATAACTGTTGGACATCATCTCTCCTTTTCGTAGATCTGCGCCATGGCAAGCGCCCGGCGCGTGTAAAGCGTGCTCGCCCCCAGGTAGCCGGAAGGCTGGAGCAGCTCTGCGATAGTTGCCTCCCCAAGGGCGCCCAGCACCTCCTCGTCTTCGCGCAGGCCCTGGGCGAAGCCGGCGGAGTGAGCCGCAGCCCTGGCCAGGGCGGCCTGTGCGGCATCGCGGCCGAGAGCGGCAATGAGTGCGTAGTTGGCCCTCTCGGCCAAAAGCGCGCCTTTGGTGAGATCGAGATTGGCCCTAATGCGGACCTTGTCGACCCGGAGGCCCTCGGCCACCTTGCCCAAGGTCGCCACCGCGCCGCCTGCCAGCGCCAGGAGGTCCGACAGCGCCTGCCATTCCGCCTGCCAGGCTCCGGCTGCGCGCTCATTCTCCTGGACCATGGACGATGTGAGCGTCGATGCAAGGCCCACGCATTGGCGGGCCGCGGCCACGACCCGGATGGCTCCGGCCGGGTTGTGCTTGTTAGGCATCGCGGAGGAGCCTCCGGGCACGCCCTCGGCCACCTCGGCCAGCTCGTCCTGGGAGAGGATGATGACGTCGGTCGCGACCTTGGCGGCAGCGCCGGCAAGGATGGCAAGCGAAGAGCCGAGGGTGGCGACCCGCACTCGGTTGGTGTGCCAGCTCATGGCAGGCGTGGCCAGGCCGAGCCTGTCGGCGAAGCGTTCCTGCAGTTCAGGCCCTCGTTCTCCCCAGGCAGCAAGCGTTCCCGCCGCGCCGCCCAACGAGGCCGAGAGTGCTGCAGTGCTGGAGCGCAGGTTGAAGCCCGCCTCGACCAGGGCGCTAATCCACCCCGCGACCTTCACGCCGAAGGTGGTTGGCACTGCGTGCTGCATCAAGGTCCGCCCGGCCATGGGCGTTTCGGCGTGTTCGGCGGCTATCCGGGCCAAGGCGCGCAGCAGAGCTATTAGGTAGTCGTCGACAAGGGTGCAGGCTCTCGTGGCTATCAACGCGGCGGCGGTATCCAGGATGTCCTGGCTGGTTGCGCCAAAGTGCACGTAGTCGGAGGCGGGCTTGGCAAGGGACGCGCGCACCGAGGCTACGAAGGGAATGACCGGATTTGCGCTGGCGCGCGCAGCCCTGCCCAGCTCGGCCGGGTCGAAGGTGCCGGCCTGCGCGGCGGAGGCGATCTCTTCGGCCACGGAGACCGGGATCAGGCCAAGCTCGCCCTCGGCCCGGGCCAAGGCCGCCTCGGCCTCGCCGAAGGCCGCTATCCAGGCGCCATCCCCGGTCGCCTCCAGGAGGCGGTCGGGGCAGAAGATGGGAAGGAAGAGCTCACCACGCAAAAAAGACAGTCTCGCCCTCCCCCTGAAGCCTGACGTC
>JAKAOC010000423.1 GCA_021823385.1 Actinomycetes bacterium | reverse complement strand
CCTCGGGACCGTTGCCTATGAGGTTGGCGTCCCGGAGCGGCGCCGTTATCTGCCCGTTTTCGATCAAATAGGCCTCGGTCATCCCGAATACGAAGTCACCGGTCGCGGTGTTTACCTGCCCGCCTCCGAGCTTGGCAACGTAGATGCCACGCTCGGTGTCGGCGATTATCTCTTCCGGACTTTGTTCGCCGGGCATCAGGTAAGTATTCGTCATGCGCACCATGGGCAGGTGAGCGTAGCTCTGCCGGCGGCCATTGCCGCTGGAGCCGCGACGCTCGCGTGAACCTTGCGTGGAATCCCACATGTAATCGGAGAGCACGCCATTCTCAATCAGGACGTTGCGCGCCGCCGGGTTCCCCTCGTCATCGTGTGCATAGGTTCCCCACTGGTTGGCGACGGTACCGTCGTCCACGAGGGTCACGAGCGGACTCGCGACCCTCTCTCCGACCCGGCCGGTGTACACCGAGGAGTCCTTGAGGATGTGGTCAGCCTCGAGGCCGTGCCCGCACGCCTCATGGAAGAGCACCCCACCACCTTGTCCGGCAAGGACGACTGGCATCGGGCCGGAGGGTGTGGGGCGGGCCGAAAGCTTTTGAATCGCGCGGTTGGCCGCCCGGGCAGCCAGCTCGTCTATATCTATTTCGTCGAACAGCTCGAAGCCCATGGTCATCGCCGCCGTCTCATAACCAGTCTGCATGCCGGTGTCACCCAGGGCGATGCAGGAGATCATGAGGCGGGTGCGCACCTGCTCCTCCTCGACGAGCACTCCGTCGGAGTTGGCGACAAGGAAGCGCCGCAAGGAATCCGAATAGCCCGCGTTCACCTGGCGTATCGCCGCCCCTTGCCCACGCCCTGCTGTGTCGAGGCGGCGCAGCAGCTCGATTTTCCGGTCCTTGGGCACTGACCCGGGGACGGCTTTTTCGTGTGGCAGCGGGATAAATGCGCGTGGCGTCACCGCCATCTCCCGGACCCGCGTCGTGCTGCCGCTGGCCAAGGCAGATGCTGCTTCGATGGCGCGGTTGAGTCCCGCTTCCGAAAGGTCGGCCGTATGCGCGAAGCCTGTCGTATCGCCAGAACGCACCCTAATGCCCGCACCCCTGGATGTGCCTGAGGCAAGTTCCTCGACCAGCGAATCCTCGAGCGAGGCCGAGAAGGTTGCCTTTTCCTCAACGAATATTTCTGCGAAGTCTCCGCCGCGGGCAAGTGCTTGCTTTAGCACCTTACGCACCAGTGTCTCGTCTAGAAGCGTCATATGCAACTCCTTGTCCATTCAAAACTACGCGATGTGGCGCGGCTAGTGGCCAGGCACCTGCGTCGGAGCCATGGCGCCTCCTTTGCTTCATTGATTTGGACTCCTGCTCTATAATCTTTTGAACGGGCGATGCCGCGTGAGCCTGCGGGGATGTCTGCTCGTTGGCGCTATCAGCTTCGCGCCGTTATCGGACGGTGGGCTTTGGTTCCGCCACCCGGCGGGAGTGCAGCAGAAACGTGGGGCTCATATGGGCAAGGCTCTAAGCGAAGACGAGAATCCGAGCCGCCCAGCCTCCGACAGTGCTTGGCGTAGGGCATGGCCCGTCCTGCGCTTGGCCAGCACAGTCGTGATGATCTATGTCCTGCTTACCAAGGTGGACTGGACAAGCGTCACCCAGATCGGCCGCCGGGGCTTCGGGCTGATACTCATCTCTTTTCTGACCACCCTGCTCGGCATAGTTCTTTCCGGCTACCGCTGGCAGAGGGTGCTCGACGCACTTGAAGTTCCTTCCCGGATCCGCGACCTGGTGGAACTGCAGCTGGCGGGTATGTTTGCCGGAAACTTCCTTCCATCCACGGTGGGCGGGGACGTTGTACGTGCAACCTGGCTTGCCAAGCTCAACAAGCTCGGAGCCGACTCGGCGGCTTCTGTGGTGCTCGAGCGGCTTACCGGCTGGCTGGTTCTGCCCTTGCTGGTGCTGGCCGGCATGCTTATTGACCCCGGAGTCCTGCACCTGGGAGGCATCTCGAAGGCGATCCTCTTCGTCGCACTCTTGACCCTCTCGGGCCTGGTGGCGGTCGTCGCCATTTTCCGCTCCTCGAACCTTACGAGGCGGGTGAGGAGGATCAAGGCCGTAGCCGAGCTCCTCCAGTCCTTGTATTCCGGGCTTGGCAAACTCCAGCGAAAGCCGTCGACGCTTTTGCCCGTCTTCGGGTGGGCGTTTTCGTACCAGGTGTGTGTACTCCTGGCGAGCATTTTTGCAGCCCAGGCCCTGCACATTTCGATCGGCTGGAGGGAGATGCTGGTCTTCATCCCGACCGTCGCCATGCTGCAGGTGGTTCCTCTTACGATCGGAGGACTTGGCATCCGGGAGGGGGCACTAATCCTGATGCTGCATCCCCTGGGCATCGGCTCGGCGCAGGCGATCGCTTTCGGGCTGCTGGTCTATGCGATCAACATAGGTGCGTCACTGCTGGGCGCACCCAGCTTTGCCCTGGGGTCGCGGCGGATAGTCGCCCGCTATGTGGCGACGGTCAAAGGGGCGCCGGGGGAGTGATGACCGGCACCGTTTGCCGTTTTCATCGCCCGGGGTCTAGCGTTTCGATGAGCGGCGGACCCTGGCTCTCACCGGGTGACGCTTGATGCTCCGGCGGCCTTTGGGCTCGCCGGGAGGTAGCATCATAGCTTTTCGGCCCCGAGAGTCTGGTGGCGCGGCGGATCCATGGACCTGACGAGCGAAACGGTTGCGCAGAGATTACCGGATGGCCTCGCTTGCGTCGCCGAGCGGATCAACGGACGCTTGCACGAGCTTTTCGAAGCCGAAGCCGAGCGCTGGAGCGGTGTCGACCCTGAACTTGCGGTGCCATACGCGGCACTGCAGCAAATAGTTGAGGCGGGCGGAAAGCGCTTGCGTCCGGCCTTCTGCCTCTTCGCCTATGCGGGTGCCGGTGGCGATCCGGACAACGAAATCGTTGTGGACGCAGGTGCCGCACTCGAGCTGTTGCACGCATTCGCGATCATCCATGATGACATCATGGATGGCTCGGAGCTGCGACGTGGCGCAAAGAGCGTTCATCGCAGCTTCACCGATATGCA
>JAKAOC010000422.1 GCA_021823385.1 Actinomycetes bacterium | reverse complement strand
GTCAGCGCGCCCGAGGCTCACGCGGTGACCGTAGCATCATTTATTGACCAGTGGCCCCCGGTCACTTGGCAGGCTGGGGCCCATACCGGCGGCCCCTAGAGGCGGTTCGATGGGGTCAGAGGACAACGGCACCGTACTGGTGGTCGATGACGAATATGCGCTGAGGCGTCTCCTGATCAGCTACCTGAGCAAAGAAGGGTACAAGGTCCTCGAGGCGCAAGACGGCCAAGACGCACTGACCGTTCTTGGAAAACACCAGATCGACCTGGCGCTTGTCGATGTCATGATGCCGGGAATGGACGGCTTTACGCTGGTGCGCGAGCTGCGCAAGCGCACCGACATCCCGGTCATCATGCTCACCGCCAAGGGCGAGGAGACAGCCAAGGTTGCTGGACTCGAAATCGGCGCGGACGACTACATGACCAAGCCGTTTTCGGCGCCCGAGGTCGTCGCGCGTGTCAGAGCGCAGCTCCGCCGCTATCGGGGTGGCTTCGGGTCCGAAGAGGGAGAACCGGAGATCCGCATTGGCGATCGCTTGGTCGTCGAACCGGCCGCACGGCGCTGCTACGTCGACGGGCAGGAAGTGGACCTGTCGCGCCGCGAATTCGACCTTCTCCACAAGCTTGCCTCTTCGCCTGGCCGCGTCTTCACACGCGAAGCGCTACTGCTAGCGGCATGGGGCACCACCTACATAACCGAGAAGACGATCGACGTCCATGTGGGCTCTCTCCGCAAGAAGCTGAACGGCAGTGCCAACATCACGTCACTACGTGGCATCGGCTACAGGTTGGACCCATGACCGAGTCGGGGACGTCCAAAAGCCGTGTGAAGTCCATCCGATCGCGGGTTCTGTCGGTTCTCTTTCTCACCGGCGCGATCGGCATCATAGGCAGCTTCCTGGTTGCAAATTCCATCGAGCGTGCAAGCGAAAATGCGAGCCTCCGGGACGAGGCGCGTTCGATTTCGCGATCCGTCTATCAGCTTGCCGTAAACGGCCAGGATGCAACAGTCTTCGAAGCCCTAAGTCGCTCTTCGCCCGGATTCACGATCTCCGTGTACCGCGACGGCCAAACGATCTTCAACAACAGCGCGATCGTCGTGCCGGAGTCCAACATCCGGATCTCACGCAGCGACGGGAACGTCTCGGTGGCGGTTGTCGCACCCGAGACGAGCACGACCCCGCTCTCGGCGGAGCTGACCGCGGTGTCGGCCGTCGTCATCCTGGGGGTTCTGATCGGCGCGGTCTGGGTCACGCGCATCATCTCCCAACTGGTGGGAGGCTCGGTTGAAAGAGCCTCGGAGGTGGCGGAGAAGATCGAGGCCGGCGACCTCAGCGCGAGGCTCGAAGAAGCGCTACCACCGGAGTTCGACCAGCTGGCGTCAGCCTTCGACAACATGGCAACCAGGTTGGAGGAGTCCGATCAGCTGCAGCGGCGATTCCTATCCGACCTGGCACATGAGATCGCCACCCCAATCAACGCCGTCACCGGTCTGGCGATCGCCATCGCCGACTCCACCATCGAAGGCGAGGAGGAGAAGCGCGAAGCGGCGGCACTGATCGCCTCGGAGACCAAGCGGATCTACCGCCTGCTCGAGGACCTCCGCGAACTGGACCGCCTCGAGCTGACCCACGCCGTCTCGGTGACCGCTTTCGACGCGGGAGATCTCTGCGCATCGGCGTTCACCCGCTTCGCACCGGAAGCCAAGAGGAAAGGCATCGAACTTTCCTACACTGCCGAACCCACCGAGCTTGTCCAAGACAGGCGCTTGATCGAGACGGTCGTGGACAACTTCCTGACCAACGCGCTCCGCTACGTGGACAGCGAGGACAAGGTCCAGATCATCGGTAAGCGCGCCGACAAGACAAGCTATTCGGTCTCGGTGGCCGATACCGGCATAGGAATCGAGGAGCGCCACCTTGAAAAGATCTTCGACCGCCTTTACCGGGCCGCGGAGGCGCGAGACCGTGCCAGCGGTGGAACCGGCCTGGGGCTAGCCATAGCACGCAAGGCCTCGCTCAATGTGGGCGGGCATATAGGAGTGGATTCGATCTACGGCGCAGGAAGCACATTTACCTTCACCTTCCCCATCGTGCTCCCGGACGAATTGGACCCGGCCGAAGCATGGCGCGGAGAGTCGCCAAGCCAGGTTGCACATGGTTGAACGGCGTCTTCCCCTGCCGGCGCACCTGGCGAGGGTGGCCGGCGCGGTGCGAGGCTTCATGCCCGAGGCGGAAGGAGAGGCCCTGGCCCACTTTGCCTCGCTGACACTCGATCCGGGGTCGATAGCCATCGAAGTGGGAAGCTACTGCGGGCTCTCAACCCTCTACCTCGCTCACGCCGCCAAGGCCGCCGGAGCAACAGTGGTCAGCGTGGACCATCATCATGGTTCCGAGGAGAACGGCCCAGGATGGGAGCACCACGATCCGACATTGGTGGATCCGCTAAGCGGCAATTTGGACACCCTCTATCGCTTCAGAAGGACGCTGGAGGTAGCGGGAATCGCCGACCAGGTAGTGGCGGTGGTTGCGGACTCAGCCCTAGCCGCATCGGTGCTTGCGGCTGCGAAAGTGGTCTTCATCGATGGTGGTCACGCACGTGAGGTGGCCTGGCGCGACTACAGGAACTATTCGCCAAAGGTGGCGTCAGGGGGCCTGCTACTCATACACGACGTCTTCGAGGACCCGGCCGAAGGAGGCCGCCCTCCCTGGGAGATCTATCGCGCCGCCGTCGAGTCGGGAGACTTCACCGAGGTGGGGCACGAAGGATCCCTTAGGGCCCTTCGGCGCGGGTGAGAACCAGGGTGCTCCTCTTCTCTGCGCGGGCCGGCACGCCACTTCGCCGGACCAAAAGCGCGTCAGCCTCTCCTGGCATCATGGAGCCGGGTCGCAAAGTGGCCGGCCAATGACCCTCGGCTGCCGCTCCGCAGCACGTCGTCGGCGATCAGAACCGCTGCCGCGGTGTAGCTAGAGACCTCACCCCCCGGATAGCTGACACCCTCGGGCTCCACCAGACCGGTGAAATAAGCGCCGTCCCCGCGCCTGAAACGCCTCGTGGTTTCGAGGACCTC
>JAKAOC010000421.1 GCA_021823385.1 Actinomycetes bacterium | reverse complement strand
TGCGTGATCGAGCCTGGCTTCTCACCCAGTGGCTACTGGGAGGTGGTACGACGCCAGGGCATTACCGTCACCGTAATGCTGGGAGCGATGGCCGAGATGCTCCAGCAGCAGCCGGCAAGCCCCGACGATCTCGACAATCCGCTTAGCCTCGCGATCATGGCCCCTCTGGCAAGCGACTTTGCCGCTTTCGAACGCCGCTTCGGACTGAGAGTGGCTGCGGTCTACGGAATGAGCGAGATCGGGGCGGTGATGAACGGCCCACCCGGAACCGTTGTCGGTGGTGAGGCGGGCTTCGCCCGCGACGGGTACGAGTTGCGACTGGTAGGTCTCGACGGCGTTGACGTGGGCGAAGGCGAAGTCGGCGAGCTGTGGGTGCGTCCCGAATTGGCCCAGACCGTAATGGCGGGTTATCACAACCTCCCGGAGGCAACCGCCTCGGCGATGGAAGGGGGGTGGATCCACACGGGCGACGCCTTCCGGCGCGACGCCGAAGGGCGTTACTTCTTCACCGACCGCATGAAGGACGCGCTGCGCAGGCGCGGGGAGAACATCTCGAGCTTTGAAGTGGAAAAAGTTGTCAACTCGCACCCGTCGGTATTGGAAAGCGCGGTGGTAGGAGTGCCATCTGAACTGGGCGAAGACGATATCAAGGCGGTGATAGTGCTGAGGCCGGGCTTCGACGCCGATCCGGTCGGGATCACCGAGCACCTGATCGAACGTCTTCCCTATTTCATGGTCCCGCGCTACATCTCCTTCGTGCCGGCTCTGCCCAAGACACCGACCCAGAAGATCCAGAAGAACCTATTGCGCAGCCAAGACGCTGCCGATGAGATATGGGATCGGGAAGCCGCCGGAATAATCCTGAAACGAAGCGGGCGAGTGGAGAGGCGAGAAGGCGCGAAGTGACGATTCCAATCGGCAAGCTGATGATCGCCAACCGTGGCGAGATTGCGATCCGCGTTGCGGCAACGGCCGCGGCCAACGGCGTAGCCACGGCCACTGTCTTCGCCTCCGACGAGGTCGACGCTCCACACGCCCGGGTTACCGACGAGTCCGTTCCACTCCCCGGACGTGGAGCGGCCGCCTATCTCGACACCGAGGAGGTGGTGGCCGCGGCGGTAAAGGCGGGGTGCGACGCGCTACACCCCGGTTACGGCTTCCTGAGTGAGAGCGCCGCCTTCGCACGCGCCTGCGCCGAGGCCGGCATCGTCTTCATCGGCCCCTCCCCCGAGACCCTCGAGTTATTCGGCGACAAGGCGCGGGCAAGGCGCCTGGCTCGCCAGCTAGGCGTGCCGGCTATCGCCGGCACTTTCGAGGCTTCCAGCGTCGCTCAAGCCGAAGCCTTCTTCGACTCGCTTGAAGGGGCTCCGATGGCAATCAAGGCGATTGCCGGAGGAGGGGGCAGGGGCATGCGCCTGGTCCGGGACCGCTCCGCAGTGGCCGAGGCGTTCGAGCGCTGTCGTTCCGAGGCGGAGGCGGCATTTGGAAATGGAAGCCTTTACGTCGAGGCCGCCATCGAGGGTGCGCGGCATATCGAAGTGCAGGTAGCCGGGGAGGGAACAGGCAGAATCGCCCACATCTGGGACCGGGATTGCTCGATTCAGCGTCAAAGACAAAAGATCATCGAGATCGCGCCGGCGCCCGGGCTTTCCAACGAGACGCGACGCGAGCTCTTCGAGAGCTCGGTGCGCATGGCCCGGGCGGCCAGCCTCAGTGGCCTGGCGACCGTGGAGTTCCTCGTCAGGGGAGATGAAATTCACTTCCTCGAGGTGAATCCCCGCCTGCAGGTGGAGCATACGGTCACCGAGGAGACGACAGGCCTGGATCTTGTTGAGATCCAGCTTCGCCTTGCGACGGGATCCACGCTTGCAGAGCTCGGGCTTCGCGCCAATCAGATGCCCACTCCCCGCGGGATCGCCATCGAGGCACGCGTAAACGCGGAGATGATGCTCGACGACGGAATGGTGATCCCATCCTCGGGAACCATCTCCGGATTTCAGCCCCCCTCCGGCCGTGGCATCCGCGTGGATACCTACGCCCACGCCGGCCTCAGCCCCTCTCCGTCCTTTGACTCCCTACTTGCCAAAGTGATCGTCTTCGACTCCTCCGGCCAGATCGAACGTGCCGCATCACGGCTCGCACGGGCGCTAGAGGCGTTCGAGATCCGGGGCATCCAGACCAACGTCGGGCTGTTGCGGGCGATACTTGCCGAGGAGGTCCTCGGCCGGGCCCCCACCGGCTTCGTCGACGAACGTGCGCCAATTCTCGCCGCCACCGCCCGCGCGTTCCAGCAGACGACGCCATGGGACGCGCCCCTGGCCACAAGCCCAGGCGAGGCTTCGCCCACCGTCGCCGATCAGCAGGTGGCGACGCATTCCGAAAACATCCTTCGCGAACTTCCGATCGACCTGCCCCCCGGAGCGGTCCCGGTCGTCTCTGCAATGCGCGGGGTGGTGGTCGAGGTGCCTGTGGCAGAGGGGGATTTCCTGTCTGCGGGAGCGTCCGTCGCCGTAATCGAGGCGATGAAGATGCAGCATCCGGTTGGCTCGCCAGTCGGTGGAACCGTGCATCGCATGATTGCCGAGCCGGGCATCCAGGTTGTCGAAGGCTCGGTCCTCGCCTACGTGATCGAAGACGCCCAAGCGGACCTCGGCGCCTCCCAAGCGACCACGGTCGACCCCGATCACATTCGCGCCGACCTGGCCGAGGTTGTCTCCCGCCACCAGGCAACGCTGGATGCCGGACGGCCCGACACACTTGAGCGTCGCCATCGCACCGGGCGGCGAAGTGCCCGGGAGAACATCGATGACCTCGCCGATTCGGGCAGCTTCGTCGAGTACGGCGGTCTCGCCATCGCGGCTCAGCGGCGCAGGCGATCCGCCGAAGACCTGATCGCCAACACGCCGGCCGATGGACTGGTCGCGGGGACGGCCACCGTCGGGGGCGTGCCCTGCGTTGTCATGAGCTACGACTACACCGTGCTGGCGGGAACCCAGGGCCTGCAAAATCATCGCAAGAAGGACCGCATGTTCGAGCTGGCGCTCAAGCGGCGCCTGCCGGTGGTCATCTTC
>JAKAOC010000420.1 GCA_021823385.1 Actinomycetes bacterium | reverse complement strand
CCTGAAGCAGAAGTACCTTCCGCCGGTTGCTTCGGGGCAGGCGCAGGCCTCCTATGCGCTCTCGGAGGCGGACGCCGGCAGTGACGTTGCCGCGATGAAGGCCACCGCTGTCCGCGATGGTGACTATTACGTGTTGAACGGCACCAAGTACTGGATCACCAACGCAGGGATATCCGACACATACACCGTGTTTGCCAAGACCGATACCTCGGCCGGCCACCGAGGCATAAGTGCGTTCGTTGTGGAGGCGGACTGGGGAGTCAAGGTGACCAAGCTCGAGGAGAAGCTGGGCATCAAGGGCTCTCCGACTGGCGAGATTTTGCTCGAGAACGTGAGGGTTCCCAAGGAGAACCTGATCGGCGAGGAGGGTCAGGGCTTCTACATCGCGATGGGCACTCTTGACCGCTCGCGCCCGACCATCGGCGCGCAAGCTGTCGGCATCGCCCAAGGCGCACTGGACTACGCGGTTGGTTACATGCGAGAGCGTAAGGCGTTTGGGCACCCGATAGCGGACTTCCAGGGGCTCCAGTTCATGGTGGCGGATATGTCGGCCAAAGTGGAAGCCGCTCGTGGACTTGTTTACCGGGCCTGCTCCTTGGTCGACCATGACCCCGAAGGGGACCTTTCCCGTATCGGAGCCAGCGCCAAGATGTTCGCCTCCGACGTTGCCATGTCGGTGACCGTTGATGCCCTTCAGCTCTTGGGTGGATACGGCTATACCAAGGACTTCCCCCTGGAACGCATGATGCGCGACGCGAAGATCACTCAGATCTACGAGGGCACGAACCAGGTTCAGCGGATCGTTATCGCCAAGCGCGTCATCGGCTGAGCGCGTCGAGACTCGTCAATAGAGAAGGACAGGAAAGTGATTGATCGGGTAGGAGTCGTTGGCTGCGGCCTCATGGGGGCCGGCATCGCCGAGGTTGCGGCGCGAAAGGGAATCGACGTGGTGGTCACCGAGGCCGACCCGATCGCTCTCGGGCGTGGCCGGTCACGCATCGAGTCGTCGCTCGCAAGGGCGGTGAAGGCTTCCAAGATCACCGAGGACGAGCTCGAGGCGGCCATCTCACGTATCCGCTTCGAGACCGATATCGCCGCCCATTTCGACCGGGAACTGGTGGTTGAGGCCATAGTGGAGAACGAGGTCGCCAAGGTCGACGTGTTCAAGCGACTGGATGACGTGGTCGAGTCGGAGTCGGCGATCCTGGCCTCCAATACCAGCTCGATCCCCATTATGAAGCTCGGCGTGGCAACCAAGCGGCCGGAGCAGGTGATAGGGATCCACTTCTTCAATCCGGTTCCGGTCCTGCCTCTGGTTGAGCTGGTCCGCTCGCTTCTAACGGCTGAAACTGTTCGCATCCGTGCCGAAGAGTTCGCGTCGAAGTCGCTTTCGAAGCACGTGATCCACTCCAAGGACCGGGCCGGCTTCATTGTTAACGCCCTCTTGATTCCCTACATTCTCTCCGCGATCCGAATGATGGAGTCGGGGTTCGCCACCGCCGAGGACATCGACACGGGGATGGTTGAGGGTTGCGCGCATCCAATGGGGCCGCTGGCTCTTTGCGACCTCATCGGGCTTGATACGACCATGGCCGTCGCCGACTCCCTGTACCAGGAGTTCAAGGAGCCGCTTTACGCTCCTCCTCCGCTCCTCCTGCGCATGGTGGAAGCCGGGCTCATGGGACGCAAGTCCGGCCGTGGCTTCTACGAATACAAGCCGCGCTAGACGAGGACAAGTAATCCGCCGCCCGCGGGCGGCGGATTACTTAGATGTCGATCTCCTCCGCCGCCTCGGCGGTGGCCGCGTTGGCGAGGATGTCGGCGAAGATGGCCGGCGGCTCGCTCCAGATGATCGCGTCGCCTCCCTCTTGAATGGCTCGCCAAACGCGCTCTGGCGTAGCGGGCATGTCGATGTGGCGAACTCCCAAGTGCGCTAACGCATCGACGATCGCGTTCTGGACGGCCGGCGTCGATCCGACCGTCGCGGACTCTCCGATCCCCTTGGCTCCAAGGGGGTTGAGGGGTGACGGTGTCTCGGTGTTCGCGGTCTCGAACGAGGGCAGCTCGGCGGCCGATGGAACCAGGTACTCGGCCAGGCTCAGGTTGCGGGGCGTGCCCCATTGATCGTATGACATCTCTTCAAACAGCGCCTGGGCAATTCCTTGTGCGATTCCGCCGTGCTGTTGTCCTTCCACCACCAAGGGGTTTAGAACCCTCCCGCAATCGTCTACGGCTATATGGCGTAATGCCCTGACGCGGCCGGTCTCCGTGTCGACCTCGACGACGGAGACGTGCGCTCCGAAGGGGAAGGTAGCGCCGGCCTGCTTGAAGTCACCCTGGTAGGCAAGCTCTTCTCCCTGATGCGCCGCTTGGTCGCGCAGCTCGCTCCAGCCGAGCGAGATCGAAGGCGAGCCCGCAACGTGGAGGCGGCCCTCATCGGAGACCACGATGTCGTCGGGGTCCGCTTCGAGACGGTTCGCCGCAACCCTCCGGGCGATTGCCAAAACTTCTTTGGCGGCCTCGGCTACGGCAGTCCCTCCGAGCTGGAGCGATCGGGAGCCCCCCGTTCCGCCCCCGCGGGGAACCTCGTTGGTGTCGGATTGTATGAACTCGATATTTTCCATGGGGATCTTCAGAGTGTCCGAGACCAGCATGGAGAAGGTGGTTTGGTGGCCCTGTCCATGGCCGGAGGTTCCGACCCTGATGACTGCCCCTCCCTCCTGCGTAATTTCGACGGCCCCGAACTCCGAGCCGCCTCCACCCGCGGTCACCTCCACGTAGCAGGAGATCCCGACGCCTAGCGCGAGTGGATCGCCATCCTGGCGACGCCTCGCCTGCTCCTTGCGGAGCTCCTCGTATCCGGCGAGCTCGAGCGCCTTGTGCAGCGGGCTTTGGTAATCTCCCGAGTCGTAGGTCGGGCCCATCAGGGTCTTGTAAGGGAAGCTCCCCGTGGGAATCATGTTGCGCAGGCGGAGCTCTGCAGGATCCATGCCAATTTCGGCGGCCGCCATGTCGACGATTCGCTCCAGGAATGACGCGGCCTCCGGCCTGCCCGCTCCGCGGAGCGCCCCG
>JAKAOC010000419.1 GCA_021823385.1 Actinomycetes bacterium | reverse complement strand
ACGGCTACTGACTCCCGGCCAGCGCACTGGTCACCTCGTCCACGCTCAGTAGCGAGTACGGGGCGAAGATCTTGGCGACCTGGGGGGCAAAGACCGGCGAGTGGCAGACCACTTCGCGCGCGGGGCCGTCGGCCACGATCTCACCCTCCGCGAGCACGACGACACGGTGGGCCAGCTGGGCTACGAACTCCACGTCGTGGCTGGCGACGACGATGGCCGCGCCGTCGGCGGCCAGCCCGGCCAGCCGGCGCACCAGGCGAGCCTTGGAAGGATAATCGAGCCCTCTGGTCGGCTCGTCGAGAAGCAGCAGCGCCGGCGCCGGGGCGAGCACCACCGCCAACGCCAAAGCCAGGCGCTGCCCCTCGGAAAGATCGAGCGGATGCCTGTCGTCCGCTTTCTCGCCCACCAGCATCTCGAAGACCTGCGCGGTCACCCCCGCACCAAGGTCCGCCTCGCGATCGGAAAGGGCGCATTCCTTGGCCACCGAATCCTCGTATAGGAGCGCGCCCGGGTCCTGTGGCACCATGCCGACCCGCCTGATGCGCTCGCGGGCGGGTATCCGCTCCGGAGCCACCCCTTGCACGAGGACCTCCCCGCGGCGTGCGCCCCCCACACCCGCCAACTGCCGCAGCAGGGTCGTCTTGCCGGAACCGTTCCGGCCCATCACCGCCACCACTTCGCCTTGGTGCACCGACACCGTCAACCCCGAGATCGCGGGAATCCGGTCATAGCTGACCGTGACCCGGCTCAGCGA
This sequence comes from Actinomycetes bacterium, assembly GCA_021823385.1. The sequence continues at coordinate 2,320 of JAKAOC010000419.1, read as the reverse complement.
CGCCGCCACCGCCTGCGGTGGCACCTCGGGAAGATTCGCCTCGTCGACGACCACGCGCAAACGGTCGCGCAGTGGCGATGCGAGCCTTCTTGCCTCCCGAACGGAGAGAGGGAGCGGCTCCCAGCCCATCACCCGTCCAAGCTCGACGATGGGAGGGACCGACGAAGAGCCCTGCACGACTTCCGATGCGCTTCCTACCACCGGGCGCTGATCGCCACCCAGGAGCCGAACCGCGGAATCGACGAAAGGCAGCACCCTCTCGAGGCGGTGCTCGGCAAGCACCACGGTAAGGCCCAGATCGTGAACGAGCCGGGCGAGGGCGGAGAGCACCTCCTCAGCCGCCGCCGGGTCGAGGGCCGAGGTGGGCTCATCGAGCACCAGCACCCTGGGGGTAGCGGTCAGCACCGAGGCGATCGCGGTCCTCTGCTGCTCGCCACCGGAGAGGGAGCGAAGCGAACGGCTCCGCAGCGAGCTCAGGCCGAGCAGGTCGAGTGCCTCCTCGACCCGGCGACGCATCGCCTGAGGCGCCACACCCAGGTTCTCCATGGTGTAGGCAAGCTCCTCCTCCACCGTCTCGGCCACGAAACCGGCCGACGCGCTCTGTCCGACGTACCCGACAAGATCAGCGAGCTCCCTAGGTCTGTGATCGCGGGTGGAGCGGCCGAAAACCTTGACCTCCCCCGCCATGGTCCCTCCACTGAAATGTGGAACCAGGCCGTTTATCGCCCGCAAGAAGGTGCTTTTCCCGCTTCCGGTCTCCCCCATCACCAGGCAGAATTCGCCCTCCTGGATGGCAAGGCGTTCAATGGCGAGCGCCGGCGCTGTGGTGCCCGGATAGGTGAAGCGGACGCCCTCGAAGCTGATCACCGTGCCATCGCCTCGCTCTCCAGTCCACGCCGCACTTCCGGCCCTCGCCGGAGTAGCACCACAGGAAGCAGGGCGACGAGGCATGCCCCCAGAGCAAGCAAAGGGAGCGGGGGGAGCGCCAATGCACCCAAAAGCGGGTGCGTGCCTCCTTCGAAGTGTGCCGCAAGCAGAAAGCCGATGCCCGCGGTGACTCCGGAGAGGCTCACCAGCCACTCCGCCAAGCCGAATCGGTCGGGGCGGTACCGGGTGCGCTGAGAGTGCCTCTCCCCATCACGGAAGACCATGGCCACTCCCCCGCCGCCGAGCGCCAGCATCACGAGCCCGATTCCCCTGCCCACTCCGAGACCCCCGATGGCCATGGAGCCGAGAATCAGCATGGCCAGGGAGAGGCCGAGCACCGTCGTACGCCGCCGTGCGGTCCGCACGTCCTTTACCGGTGCGCGGCCGAATCCCCTGGCGTCCATCGCGGCCGCCAGCTCCAGTGAACGCTGGAGGCCGCCTTCGAGCACGGGAACGGCCATATGGCGCACACCGCTCAACCCGCGCGTCGGCCTGCCCCGAAGCCGCCGGGCCTCCTTGACGTCAGTCAACCGTTGCACCAGCTCCGGGGTAAAGGCCAGCGCCACGCTCACCACCAGACCCGTCTCATACAGGACGGCGGGCAGCACACGCAAGAGCCGGTACGGATGCGCGAGCGCATTGGCGAGCGAGAAGCACTCGAGGACCACCGCCAGCTGGATTCCCGATTCCAGGGCGCCCTCCAGGGACTGCCAGGTGACGGGTCCGCCAATCGACACGCCCGCGGCCCAGGAAGGCAATGGGATGGACGGCAGCGCGAAGGCTTCGGTTCCGGGCAAACGTTGACCGAACAGTATCTGCACCACCAGCCTGATCACGATGACAAATACAGCGAGCCGGCCTATGGCGCTCATCATCTCACGCGAGCTGCGCCCCTGGACAAAAACGGCTCCTATGTACGCCGCTTCGGCGGCCAACAGGAGCAACAACGCCAAGTTCGTGGTCTGCAGCGCTGCGGCGCCGACGCCGATCGCCCACAGCCACCAGCCGAGCGGGTGCAGCGATGAGCCCGGCTTCATCGGGACGCCCCTTTTCGAAAACGTAGCGCGGCGCCGGCGGCCAGGATTAGGACCAATGCGGCCACGCCACCAATCTCGAACTTGGCTGCTTCTCCACCACCGGAGGCAATTGCCTTGGCGTGGCTTCCGAAGCTGGTCGTCGTGGAGTCGGCCACGGTGGCACTAGTGGTGGTGGAGACCGGCGAGGACGTGCCGCCCGCGAGGGTGGACGCGGGAGTGCGGGGCGATGTAGTAGTCGTGGCGCTTACCGAACGGGCTCCGTTGCCGCCGCCGCTGGTCCGGGTGGTGGCTGTTGTGCCAGGCGCAGACGTCGCAACGGTGGTCGTGGTCGTATTTGGGGCCGCAGTCGCCGGCGG
>JAKAOC010000418.1 GCA_021823385.1 Actinomycetes bacterium | reverse complement strand
GTCCGGCCTCGACGCACCTGCGCGTTCCGGAGCAAACCGGCCACCCAATCCGGTGGAAAGCGGCCACCCAATCCGGTGGAAAGCGGCCACCCAATCCGGTTGATTCCGGCCACCTGTCCGGGATGAAGCCGGGCGGCTGAGCGCGAGGGATCGCGCGGGTGGGTGGGCTTCGCCTCGAGTCCACCGAGATCCACCAAGAAGGGCACGTGGCCCCCTGGAATGGCGGCGTACCAGCTGCCATCCGAGGAGGGATCGCGTGCCCAGAAAGAGGCTACCTGTGCGAAAGACCACCGAAGTCCTGCGCCTGCGCGCTACCGGCATGTCTGCGCGCCAGATCGCACGGAGCGTGGGCGTGGCGAGGATCACCGTCGCCGAGTACTGCCGACGAGCAGACGCGGCAGGGGTGTCCTGGCCGCTGCCCGACGGCCTGGACGACGACGCTCTCGACGCTCTGCTGTTCCCGAAGATCGAGCCTGCGACCGAGCGCCCGGTGCCCGACTGGAAAGCGGTCCACAAGGAGCTGCGCTCGCGCCGGCACCACCTGACGCTGCGCCTCCTCTGGCTCGAATGGCGCGAGCAGCACCCCGAGGGCTGGGGCTATTCCCAGTACTGCGAGCACTACCGGCGCTGGCTTTCCACCAAGGACGTCGTCATGCGGTTGCACTACGCCGCCGGCGAGCGGATGTTCGTCGACTTCAGTGGCGACAAGGCGACCTGGTGCGACCCCGAGACCGGCGAGGTCTATGAGGCCGACGTGTTCGTGGCCGTGCTCGGGTGCTCGGGGATGCTCTACGTCGAGGCGACGAGAGGCCAGGACCTGGCCTCGTGGGTGAACGCCCACATCCACGCCTGGGAGACCTACCAGGGTGTGAGCGAGGTCACCGTGCCCGACAACCTGAAGGCAGGTGTCACCACCGCCTGCTTCTACGACCCCGAGCTCAACCCCACCTACGCCGAGCTGGCGACCCACTACGACACGGTCGTGCTGCCGACGAGGGTGCGCCGGCCTCGGGACAAGGCCGCCGCGGAGGCCGGCGTCTTGACGGTCGAGCGCTGGGTGCTCGCCCCGCTGCGCAACCGGCAGTTCTTCTCGCTTCACGAGCTGAACGCGGCGATCACCGAGCGCGTCGCTGCGGTGAACGGGCGCCCCTTCCGGGGGGAGCCGACCTCGAGGAAGGACCTGTTCGGCGAGTTGGAGCGCCCGGCCCTCCGGCCGCTGCCCTCCTCGCGCTACGAGCTGGCCGAGTGGAAGAAGGTGACCGCCAGCATCGACTACCACGTCGAGTACGACCGCCGGTTCTACTCGGTGCCCTACCAGCTGGTCCGCCAGCGGCTCGACCTGCGGGCGACGGCCACGGCCATCGAGGTGTTCAAGGGCGGCCGGCGGGTCGCTTCCCATGTGCGCGAGCACGGGAGCCGCAGGTACGTCACCGACCCGGCCCACATGCCGGCCTCCCACCGGGCCCACCTCGAGTGGACGCCCTCCAAGCTCATCGAGTGGGGACGGTCGGTCTCGACTGAGACCGGCACCTTGGTCGAGCAGCTCTTGGAGTCGAGGCCCCATCCCGAGCACGCGTACCGGGCGTGCCTGGGCTTGAAGAGCCTGGCGCGCAAGTTCGGCGAGGACCGCCTGGGGGCGGCCTGCCGACGTGCGCTCTCGATCCGCTCGATCAGCTACAGCTCGGTCAAGTCGATCCTGGCCGAGGGCCTCGATCGCCTCCCGCTCCCCGGGGAGGCCGACACCCCCCCGCCACCCACCCACGAGAACCTGCGCGGGGCGGCCTACTGGGGAGAGGAGGCGTGATGCTCGTCAACGCCACGGCCAAGAAGCTGGCCGAGCTGGGCCTTTGCACCATGGCAGAGGGCCTTTGCGACCAGTTGGAGGACCCCGGGCGCTTCGCGGAGCTGTCCTTCGAGGACCGCCTCGGCCTGCTCGTCGACCGAGAGGCCGACGCCAGGGACTCGCGCCGGCTCAAGATGCGGCTTCGGGTGGCCAAGCTCCGCTACCCGGCCAGCGTCGAAGACCTCGACCTGCGCACGCCGAGGGGGCTGGACAAGGGGCTGGTGATGGAGCTGGCCACCGGGTCGTGGGTGGGGCGCCACCACAACGCGGTGGTGACCGGCCCGACCGGGGTGGGCAAGTCCTGGATCGCCTGTGCTTTGGCCACCGCCGCCATCAGGACGGGGCATTCCGCCTACTACGTGCGAGCACCACGCCTGGCAGAAGAGCTCGCCGTGGGGAGGGCCGACGGCCGCTACGGACGCCTCCTCGCCCATCTGGCTCGAACCGAGCTGGTGGTCTTGGACGACTTCTTGCTCACCCCGGCCCCGGTCGAGGTGTGCCGGGATCTCCTCGAGGTGGTCGAGGACCGGGCCCAGCGGCGCTCGACGCTGGTGGTGAGCCAGCTCCCGGTCGAGCACTGGCACCCCGCCATGGCGGATCCGACCCTGGGCGAGGCGATCTTGGACAGGGTCCTCCAGGCCTCCTATCGGATCGCCCTCAAGGGCCCCTCCCTGCGCCGGCGCGACCCCGACCCCGCCCAAGGCGGCGAGGCGTGATCTTCTGGCACCTGGTGGCCGCCGTGCTCCTCGCCGTCCTCGACACGCCATGGGTGGTCACCGGCGACGAGCTGAGCACCGAGGGCGGATGCGACTCAGCGCCACCACCGGCCCGGAGCCGGGGACCGCCGCTCGCGTCGGTTCCCGGTCCGCCGGACGGCGAGGCTCGCCCGCACGGGCATCTGTCCCATCCGCCCACGACCCGCCCCATCCGCCCACGACCCGGGCCGAAGAAGCCCGGCACAACCCAGTAGTCCTTCGACCGAGCGCCTCGTCGTCCGGCACCCCCACCATCGCCCCACGGAGGTTCACGATCGAGTAGAACAACCACCGGCGACGCCCACCATGGCCGGTTTCAACCGGAACAGGTGGCCGGAATCAACCGGAACGGGTGGCTGAATTCGCCGGAATGCGCACGGGACCACGAGGAACGCCTCGGCCTACAGAAGAGCGCAGACTTCGTCCGGTTCATCGACCGGGACTTCGCGTTCTACGCCCACTGGTACCAACGGCTGCGGAATGC
>JAKAOC010000417.1 GCA_021823385.1 Actinomycetes bacterium | reverse complement strand
GGAGATCAGATCGCCCAGCGTGCCGGCCATGATCGCGTCTCGCGCCTTTGCGATGAGCCGATGCATAAAAGTCAGGTTGTGGAGCGTCAGCAGCGTGCCGGCAGTCGGCTCGCCCACGTTCAGGAGATGCCTTATCAGGCCCCGGGGGTACTCCGCACAGGCCGGGCAGGGACATCCTTCCTCTATCGGACCAGGGTCGCGCTGGTAGCGGAGATTCTTCATGTGCAGCTTGCCATCGAAGGTCATGGCTTGGCCGTGCCTGGCAATCCGGGAAGGAGCGACACAGTCGAACATGTCCACGCCCCGCGATATCGCCTCAAGCATTCCGATCGGATCCCCCACACCCATCAGGTAGCGGACCTTGGCGTCTGGCAGATGCTCGACGGAAGCTTCGATGGCTGCGAGCATCTCCTCCCTGGTCTCCCCCACGGCCAACCCGCCTATGGCGTGCCCCTCGAATCCAAGATCCGCGATGAACTTTGCGCTCTCGGCTCGTAGATCCAGCTCCCCGCCTCCTTGAACGATTCCGAACTGTGCCTGTTCATCATGGCTCTTGGCAGCGCGCGCCCTCCGTGCCCACTGATTGGTAAGCTCGAGCGCCCGCTCCACCTTGTCGCGCGAGGCCGGAAGCATCGTGCAGACGTCCAGCACCATCTGGATGTCCGCACCTATCAGTTCCTGCAGCTCCACGGCCTCCTCCGGGGTAACCGTATGGGTTGAGCCGTCGTAGATCGATCGGAACCGGGCACCACTCTCGCTGTACTCCGCACCCAGCGACATCACCTGGAAGCCACCCGAATCGGTGAGCATATGGCGCTTCCAGCCGGTGAAGCGATGAAGGGAGCCGAAGGCGCCGACCACGTCGGCCCCGGGGCGCAGCATGAGGTGGTAGGTATTGGCCAGAATGACCTCGAAGCCGATCTCGGCGACCTGTCCCACCAAGGCGGCCTTGATGGTTCCGCGCGTGCCGACCGGCATGAAGACAGGGGTCTCATAGCTCCCCCTCCCGGTCTGAACCCGTCCACGCCGGGCGCCCGCCGAGGCGGCCAATACTTCGAATTCGAATTTGCGCGCCGCGACGGCCACTCTTTTCACCTCGACCCAAAAAGTCGGCCACAGACCCCGAAAGAGGCTAGTACCCGGCCGGAGACAGCTCTCGTTCGAACTTGGACTGCCTATCCCTTGAGCCGCGCCCCGTTGATCGCGTCTTCGAGTTCGCCAACGCTACTTCCTGGAAAGGTCGGCCCGTGTCTTCATTTGAGACACCCGGGTGCGACGGCGGCCTAATTCACTTGCGCCGCCAGTTCATGGGCGAGGAGCCTCAAGCTCTCGCTTTTGGCGTGGGAGACTCGGGACGCGGCAAGCGCGGAGGCAGAGGGCACCGACCCTTGCACTACCCGCCTCGGTTCGCCATGCAACTGGGCCGACGCCAATACCCGGGATTGAGATGGAGGCTGACATTTACACCCAGACGCAGGTGGGGATCATCGGTGCCGGGCCGGCCGGGCTGGTCCTGGGCGAGCTCTTGGCAGACGCCGGAATCGACAACGTGATTTTGGAGAGCAAGGACCGGTACTACGTCGAGTCAAGAGTCCGGGCCGGAGTGCTGGAGCAGTCAACCGTCGAACTTTTGGACCAGCACCGGCTCTCGGCCAACGTCCATGCGCACGGGCTGGTTCACGATGGCATTTACCTGCAGTTCAACGGGGAACGCCATCACATCGACATGCGCTCGCTGACCGGAGGCAGAACTATCACCGTCTATGGGCAACAGGAGCTGGTGCGCGATCTCATCGCGCATCGCCTTGCCACCGGCAAGGAACTGCTCTTCGAGGCGGAGGCCGTAGGGCTCGCGGGTCTCGAGTGGGGCGGGGAACCCGTAATCACCTTTCACCACGGAGGGGAGGAGCGAAGGCTCTCTTGCCGCATAGTGGCCGGGTGCGATGGATTCCACGGAGTTTCCAGGCGAAGCATCCCGGCAGACGCCATCACCACCTATGGCCGCGAGTTCCCCTACGCATGGCTCGGCATCCTGGCCGAGGTGGCGCCGAGCTCCGACGAGCTGGTCTACAGCTTTCATGAGCGAGGGTTCGCGCTGCTTTCGATGCGCTCCCCTTCCATCTCCCGCCTTTACCTGCAGGTGCCCCATGGCGAGGAGGTCACCCACTGGCCGGACGGGCGCGTCTGGGACGAGCTGGACATCCGCCTGGGCACGCCGGGCTGGACGCTCGAGAGGGGACACGTCCTCGAAAAATCGATCACCCCAATGCGCAGCTTCGTGGCCGAGCCGCTCCGGCATGGCTCGCTCTTCCTGGCCGGCGACAGCGGCCACATCATGCCTCCAACCGGCGCTAAGGGCCTGAACCTGGCGATAGCGGACGTCAAGGTGCTGGCCGACGCCCTGAAGGCGTGGTTCTCAAGCGGAGACGAGTCCGGGATCGACACCTACTCCCAGATGTGCCTGAAGAGGATCTGGAACGCCCAGAACTTCTCGACCTCCTTGACCTCGCTCATGCACCTCGACCCGGGCGCAGACTCCTTCGCCTTGCGGCTGCAGCGCGCCCGCCAGCGCTTTACCGTGGAAAACGAAAACGCCCGGAGCGCACTGGCCGACAACTATGTCGGCCTCCCCTTCGATCCGCCCGTCGCTCCGGGGCGGGGGCAGTGAGACCAGCTTGTACGGGTTGCGTGCCTGCCTCCCGGCGTTCCCGGCCCGCCAAGCGAGAACTGGAGAGGTGCAGGTGCGAAAATGGCTGAGCTAGTCTCGCTGCGCGAGGCGGTCACCGAGCTGGTCAAGGACGGAGATACGGTGGCCATGGAGGGATTCTCCCACCTGATCCCCCACTCCGCGGGCCACGAGGTGATCCGCCAGGAAAGACGGCACCTCACTTTGGTGCGCCTCACTCCCGATCTGATCTTCGACCAGCTGATAGGAATGGGCGTAGCCGACAAACTGGTCTTCTCCTGGGGAGGCAATCCCGGCGTCGGATCACTTCATCGTTTCCGGGACGCCATCGAAAACGGCTGGCCGACCCCGCTTCAGATCGAGGAGCACAGCCACGCCGGACTCACCAACCGTTTCGTCG
>JAKAOC010000007.1 GCA_021823385.1 Actinomycetes bacterium | reverse complement strand
GACTGGAAGATCGGCTGGAAGATCGAGTTCCAGGTCTGGTAGGCCGTGGGATCCAGCGAGGGCCCGTAGTAGGCGTGGGCGAAGTCAGCCGCGGTGGGATAGACGAGCGGGCTGTCCGCCATGGCCAGCAGGCCGGCCTTGTTCGAGCCGCTGGAGGCGTTGGCGTCCTGGATGACGTAGTTCTTCGAGGACGGCACCGGGGTCATGTAGTCGATGTACTCGGCCATGGTGGCCGCCACCCGCGGGTTGTAGACGTAGTTCATATAAGTGATCGCGTCCACCGGGTGCAGCGAGTGGGCCGGGATGCACATGTTGTCGGTCCAGCGGAAGACGCCCTCGGAGGGGACGACGAACTTCAGGTTGGCGCCCTTTGAGGACTGGTTGGCCTGGTAGATGTCGCCGGAGTAGGCAATCGAGATGGCGATGTCCCCGTTCTCCAGGGCGTTGATGTAGTCCTGCTGGTAGTACTTGCGGACGATGCCCTTGCTCTTTTGATCCTGCATCAGGGCGGCGGCCTTCTTCCAGTCCGAAGGCCCTGACGTGTTGGGGTCGACGCCCTGGTAGATCATGACCAGGTTGGGGGTGTCCACAGCGGCCAGCATGCCCACCTTGCCCGCGAACTTCGGGTCAAAGAGGGAGGCCAGAGAGGTGATGTCGCCACCGGTCAGCTCGGGGTTGTAGCCGATGCCGGTGAAACCCGACTGCCAGGCCAGGGTGTACTTGTTTCCCGGGTCGTAGCTGGGGTTCTTGACGTTGGGGCCGGCGTACTTGGCGAAGTTGGGCAGGTAGGAATGGTCCAGCTGAGTAAGCCAGCCGTACATCATGAGCTGGGTGAGGACCGGGCCGTCGGTGATGACCATGAGATCGTACCCGGTGGACTTGCCCGCCTTCAACTCAGGCTCGATCTTGCCGAAGAAGCTGGAGTTGCCCTGGATGACTTCCTGATAGTTGACCTTGATCCCGGTCTCTTTGGTGAACTGCTGCAGCGTCGGGTAGACGGTCTTGCCGTTCACGGTGTTCTGATCGATGTAGAGCGGCCAGTTGGCGAAGTCGAGAACTCCGGCCTTCTTGGCGGTCGCCCAGGAGAACGAGCCCCCGGTTGCGGTTCCGGAGGAGGACGAGGAGGAGCTACCGCAAGCGGCAGCAATGGCTCCGAGCATTCCCGCTCCCGCCAGTCCCAGAAACCCTCTTCTGGTCATGCGCGGCATGGTCATGCCACGGATGATGGCGGGATCCATGTTCTCGAGCGGATTGGATTCCGACTTGTCTGTCATTTGCGCAACTGTTCCTTTCCCCAATTCCTCAGCCCCGCCGGCGTTGCAACCTCATGGCGGAACTGCCCCAATCTCACAGCGAGAAGCTGGCCTCCGGATCCCAAACGACCCCTACCCTCTCCCCCTGCGAGAAGCTTTGCGAACGCGACGAGTTCTGCTGGTACACCGAGACCTCGGTCCCGTCGGCCAAATTGATGACGAACTGGCTGGCCACACCGAAAAAGACGGCGTTGATGACGGTGCCCGCCACCCAGTTGGAACCGCCGTCCCGCACAGCGGACTCCGGCACCAGCTGAATCTTCTCCGGCCGGATCCCAAACGTGAGGTTGTCGGCCAGACCCTTCGCACTCGGCTTGGTGGCGACCTTCTCACCGCCGGCCAGCTCGACGATCCACCTATCGCCCACCGACTCGATGACCTTGCCTCTCAGGAGATTGGCGGCCCCAAGAAAACCGGCCACGAACTCGGTGGCAGGGCTGTCGTACACAACCTCTGGAGAGCCCACCTGCTCGAGGCGGCCCTGCGACATGACGGCGACACGATCGGACATCGTCATCGCCTCTTCCTGGTCGTGGGTGACAAAGACGAAGGTGACTCCCACCTCGCGCTGGATCTTCTTCAACTCGAGTTGCATCTGCTTGCGAAGCTTGACGTCCAGGGCGGAGAGTGGCTCATCCAAAAGCAGGACCTTGGGCTGGTTTACTAGGGCGCGGGCCAGAGCGACGCGCTGCTGCTGCCCGCCCGAAAGCTCGCGCGGCTTGCGATTCACCAGGCCCGAGAGCCCGACCATCTCCGCCAGCCGACCGACTCGTGCCTCCATCTCCTTCTTTTCGACCCCCTTGCGCTTCAGGCCGAAAGCGATGTTCTCCTTGACGGACAGGTGCGGGAACAGTGCGTAGGACTGGAAGACGGTGTTCACGTCCCGGCGGTAAGGGGGGTCATAGGTGATGTCCTTGCCCTCCAGGTAGATCGCACCCTCGCTGGGGTCCTCGAACCCTCCGATCATCCTCAAGGTGGTCGTCTTGCCGCAGCCGGACGGTCCAAGCAGCGATATGAACTCGCCGCGGGCGATGTCGAGGTTCAGATCGTCCACCGCGACAAACTGGTCGAATCGCTTGGTCAATCCGGCCATATGGATAAGCGGTGCGCCGCCTCCAGCAGAGTCCGACGATGCTGATGCCACCTCATCATCCTTTCCGCGGACGGGCCCGGCACCTTTAGCGACCATGAATTGGCTACTCGCGGCCACTGGCCTCAGGCGCTTGGTCAACCATGCTGCCCGCCCCCATTCGCGTATTGAAGTATTGGAGCACCTGCCCCGCTCCCCCTATGGAATCGCGCAAAACTAACCCGATTCACGCGCATTTCCTTAGTTTTGTAAACCATAGCATCCCGATTCCGGGAAACCCATTCATGCGGGCCCCCGTTATGTTGCGAAATCATGAAAGATTACAACAGATGCCTTTGCGCTTGTTGCGCCAGGTAGACGGAATCGCTATGGCGACCGTTTTGACGGGCTACGCGGTCGAGGCCGGCGGTGCCGTGGTCGTGGTGGAGGAGCTAGTGGTGGAGCTCTTTGGGCTCGACTGAAGCTGGTTGAGTATCGAACCGATCTGGTTGATGGCGCTCTGATATCCGGCCAGGTTGCCGGCCTTCAGCTCAGCCTGCGCCTGCTGGTAGAGCTGAACGGCCTGGGCTACGAGCTGAGAGGCGGTCTTGCCGGCCGTCGACCCACTCCCCCCGGTGGTGGGTGGTGACACCGGCGGCGTGATCTGCGTTGATCCCTGCACTCCCTGCAGGACCGCCCCGAAGACGTCGTTCAGCGCACCGGCCAACGTCGGCTCCATTGCGGCCTGTGTACCGTAGACCACGATCACCTGCTTGATCTCCGGCAGCGGGTTCTGTGCCGAGGTCACGTAAAGCGGGCGGATGTACATGAGCGACTGGTGGATCGGCACCATCATCGTCGAGCCGAAGCTCACCTGCGAGCCATGCTGGTCGAGAAGGCTGATCTGCTGGGAGATGGCCGTGGTGGAGTTGATCCTGGCGTTTATCAGCGCGGGACCGTCGATCTGCTGGCCGCGAGGAGTTACGTAGTCGGTCAGCTGGCCGTAGTTGGAAGCGCCGCTACCGGCCACGAGGAAGCCGGTCAGGTTCTGCTGCACGCCCGACTGTGAGACGGGGACGAAGGGCTCGAGAAGGTTGTAGGTGGGCGCGGTCTGGCCGGGCATGCGGAGCAGCTCGTACTCCGGTGCGAAGCGAGCTGCGTTAGCCTGGCCAAGGCTACCGGAGAGCGCCTGGTTGACGGGCCCGGTGCCGGGGTCCTGGGCTATGGACCAGGCGTCACCCGCGTTGTAGAAGTTGGTCGGGTTGGTGATGTGGTAGTACCCGTACATCGCCGATTGCACGACAAACATGTCCTCCGGGTAACGGAAGTGATCCACCAGCGCCTTGGGGGCCTGGGAGACCGGCGTGAACATCCCCGGGAAGATCTTCTCGTAGCTGCGGATGATCGGATCGCTGGGATCGGTCACGTAGAAGGTCATCGAACCGTTGTAGGCATCGATGACCACCTTCACCGAGTTGCGCACGTAGTTGAAGTTCGTGTTGAGGCCCGAGGCGGAGTTCAACGCGGAGGTGTTCGCCGCCTGCGCGTAGGGGTACTGAGAGGTTGTGGTGTAGGCATCCTGGATCCATACGATCCTTCCGTTGACTATCGCCGCGTACGGGTCGGAGTCCAACTTCAGGAATGGCGCCGCCTTCGTGATCATGTTCTGGATGTTGCGAACGTAGATCATCCGCGAATTGCCGTGGATCAGGCCGGAGATGAGCAGGTTGATGTCGTTGTAGCGAAGCGCGAAGGCGGCCCTGCGAACGAACGAGGAGAGGGCGACGCCGCCGGTCCCCTGGTAGTGCGTCTCCACCGAGGTACCCGATTGGGTCTGATAGTCGATCTCCGGTTGAGCGGTATTGCCGACGACATATCCGCTCTCGCCGATGCCGTAGTAGACCTGCGGCTGGGTTATCACCGGGGCCCCCGAGGAGGAGACCGGCGGCACGTCCTGGATGGCGAACTGGGGATTGCCGTCCGCAGTGATCTGGTTAGCCACAGAAAGTACGGCCCCGTAACCATGGGTGTACTGGAGGTGAAGATTCACCCAGGACTGGGCGGGCAGATCCGACTGGTTCAGCTCCCTCACGCCCAACAAGGTCGGCGTCGGAACGCCGTTCAGGTCGTAGTGGTCGACCGAGAGAATGTTGAACTGGTAGTAGGAGCGTATCGCCTGGAGCTTGTTGAAGGTTTGGATCGGGGAGTTCGGATCCCAAAGGCGCACTGCGGCGAGCGTCGCGATGTCACTCTCCAGCGCCGGGACCGTCAAGTTCTGCGTGTAGGCGAAGTGCGCTTCACTGATCTTGTCCAGCCCGTAGGCGTACCTGGTGGCCGTGATGTCCCTGGCGATGTAGGGCGTCTCCTTGGCAACCTGGGATGGCTGCACAATGAACTGCTGCATGATAGCGGGATAGACGCCGCCCAGGATGACGGACATCAGCGCCCAGAGGCCGACCGCGATGATCGGCATAACCCACCCCTGTCGGCGGATGTTGTAGACGAGAATGCCTGCCGAGACTATCGATATGACGGCCAGCAGCGTCACGGCGGGCAGCACCGCGTGAACGTCGGTATATCCCGCACCTTCCACGTATCCCCTGGTCGAAGTGACCAGATGATAACGCTGCAGGTAGTAGCCGACCGCCTTTACCAGCGCCATTAGGGCGAGGAGGAAGGAGATGTGTGCCTTAACCTTGGGCCCGACCCGAGTCCGCTGGCTCTGGACGTGGATCCCACCATTGAAGTAGTGGAATGAGAGGCTGGCCAACAGCGTCACGGTCAGGGCTAGGAAGCCCCAGGAGACCAGGAATGAAAAGAAGGGCAAGCGGAACACGTAGAAGCTTGCATCCAGATGGAACAGCGGGTCGACCCGCCCAAAGGGCGTGGAGTGGGTGAAGAGGAGCCAGGTGCGCCACTGCGTCGTTGCGCTTGAACCGACCAGCAGGGCGAGCAGGAGTGAAACCCCGAGCCGGCCAAGGATGCGCACCTTGCCCTTTGCCGCCTTGAAGCGCCGGATGAGTTCCTCTTCTGGACTGGTTTGGGCCTCGGAAGCCGAGATGCGCTCCGCCACTGTGAGATTGAGGAACACGAAGACGAAGAAGACAAGGTCGAACGCCGCAGTCAGTGCGACCTTGGTTCCGAGGGTCGTCGACCAAACGCTCGCCAGATGCACCGACCGGAACCACAGGTAATCGGTGTAGAAGATGGCGATGCCGCGTAGCGAGAGAATGACGATCACCAGAACGGCGATCACGATCACCGCCACCAGCTGCCTCTTGGTCAGGCGACGTCGAGGTGCAGGTACGTCAGGCGGTCTTCTCATGGCAAGACCACATTAGGCGAATTCGGGCACCAAGAGACAGCCACACCCTATATGAGCAGGTGGAAATAGGATTCCGGTGGGAAACTCCGAGCCCGACGCAAGCGCCCCTGCCAGCTCGTTGTCCTCGCAGTCCGAACAACCGGGCTCGGGTCCGCGCTGCCATCGAACCGCCTTGACATCCGTGCTGTATAGGAGCCAGGAATTCGTGAGCGACGAAACCAGGTCCTTGGCCAGGAGCTCCACGTAGTCGGTTTTCAGCTCGCGGAAGGCCGCCCCGATATTGGAGGCCAGAGAGACCTCGTCCTCGCTCTCGTGCTTGGAAAGTACGCGGTCCAGGCGACCGTGCACCTCTCCCGCCAGCTCCTCGGCGAGTTCGGTCACCGACTCCGAAAGTTCGGCCGGCGGATCGACACGGATGGACAAGACGTTGGCATCGCCCGCCACGTTCTCGGCGTAGCGGCTGTAGAGCCCGGCCGAGGCATCAGCGACCGTGGCGACGAAAACCCCCATGACCTCCGCGTACCTGGCGGCCAGCGCTGGAACTCCCCCGATGAGTCCCGCCGTGTCCCGAACCCTGGTGGTGCGCAGGCCGTCCAACAATTCGTTCTGGTCGTCCTGGAGCACCCGCTTCACTCTTCTGGCCAGCTGGGCCTGGATGCCCGTGAAGTTCTGCACGTAGTCGTCGTGTATCGAATACGCAGGAGCCGGCTCTTCATCAGGCTCGACTTGAGCCGCGGTGTCATCGGCGGCGCTCGCCACCGGGGACTCGGTGGACTCGGCGGACGGCTCGGCACTTGCCGCGGCGGCTTGATCCACGGGCGATACGTCCGACAAGAGACGGGCGAATATGCCCTGCACCGAAGCCTGCCTCCGGTCGGGCTCCTCCTCCCCCTCGGCGGCAGGAGCGGGCGCCGAAACGGCGGATCCCTCCTCGATCGCCCCGGAACCCTCTGACGATTCCTCCTCGGCAAGAGGAACAGGGGGTTCGCCATGGGGCTCCACCTGGGGCGTCCCGCCCTCGGCGGTCTCCGCGATGGCGGCCCCGGTGGTCTCGACCTCGGGCAAACCCTCTCGTTCGGCGGCCTCAGCACCTTCCCACTCGGCGTAGGCCTGGGCCTCTGGCGCGCTCGCCTCCGTAGCCGCCACCGGCTCTTCTTCGAGATCGCTGAAGTAATAGAGCGTCCGGTGTGGGGGTTGCTCGCCTTCCACCTCGTCTGTAAGCGCCTCTGGAATCTCCGTGGCGCGTGCAGCCGCCGCCTCGGGGACAACAGGCTCCGAGTCCGGCTCGTGCTCGACGAGCTCGAAGGTGGGCACGGCCGAAGGATGCGCGAGATCCTGGCTCAGCTGACCGATGACAGCCTGGGCGTTCTGCATGACCGCGGCCAAACGGGTACGGCGCTCCTCCAGCTCGCCCAGCTCTGCCTTGGCCTGGGCGGTGCGAGCACGGACCTCGTCGTAGACCTCGGTACGCACCGCTTTGGCCTTGGAGATGATCTCGCCGGCATCCTCTGTAGCCTTGTCCATCTTGGCGCGGGCGGCCTCCTCGGCCTCCGCGATCCGGCTGGCGGCACGCTCCTCGATCTCCACGTCGGCACGCTCCATGCGCGTCCGGTGCTCCTCGGCCATGCGGGCCTGTCGCGTGTCCAGCTCCTGCCGCCTCGTTGCAAGCTCGGTCTCCGCGCGCGAAGTCACCTCACTGGCGTATGCCTCGGCTCGCGCACGAATAGCCTCCGCGGCCTCGCTCGCCGAGCGCAGTATCTCAGCAGCCTCTTCACCGAGGACGGACGTCACCGTGGCGACGTCCAGGCGCGCCAGATCGCGCCGGGCCTTCAGGCCCTCCAGCTCCGCTCGCAGGGAGTCACGCTCCTCCGTAAGCTTGTCGATCGCCGCATGCTGCTCGGCGATGTATCCGGCCAGCTGCGCCAAATAGCGGGTGACGTCATCCGGCCGAAATCCGCGTCGCTGCACGCCGAAAGTCCTTGCGAGGATCTCGTTCGTCGCCAGACGCTCGCGCGGCGCCTCGGGGCTGGGTGCATCGGTCATAGCAATAGAGCTTAAGCCGAGCGGACCGCCTCGTACCGGGCTTTTGGCCGCTGATCCCTCAGGCTGCGCCTGGATCGAAAGTGGCGAGGTGGTGGGAGACGAGATAGTCGATGGCGCCGCGCAGCGTCGTGACCGGCACGATGGCCAGGCCCTTCTGGTCCGCGCTCTGTGCGGCGGTGACCTCCTGAGGTGGAACGAGGAATACCTTGGCGCCGTTGCGTGCCACGGCGATGGCCTTCTGCCGAACGCCACCGACATCACCCACCTGGCCCTGGGGATCCATGGTCCCGGTGGCGGCCACGGTGGCGCCGGGTGGGACATGCAGGACACCCAGGCTCTGCAGGATGCCAAGGGTGAAGGCTAGGCCGGCCGAGGGCCCCCCGATCTGCCCGGTCGCTATCGTGACCGGTCGCTGCAACTTCAGAACGAGTCCGTCCGTAAGCGCCACGCCTACGACCTTCTTGCCGTCGTGCGTGAACTTCGTTACGGACACGACCAGGGTGGAGGGCTTGCCCACCGCCGACTGGGGCCGGGTGATGGAAAGGGAGACGGTCGTGCCCGCCGCCTCGACGGCCTTGGCGGCCGCTTGCGCCGTGGTGACGCGCTTGCCGTTCACCGCAGTGATCACGTCACCTATGTGCAGTTTCGAATTCGCACCTGAGACGGTGGCGACGATCTGCGCCCCGTCGATCTGCTGGAGGGGAAGATGCACCAGGCTGTAGGCCGCCATGACGGCGGCGGTCTTGGAGTCGACCATCTGCCCGATCTGAAGCTTGTTCAGCTGAGCTGGATCGGTCCCGCCGAAGATCTCCGAGGCGGGGTAGATGTCCACCGACGAATTGAACTGGTCGACGATCCAGGTAAGTGGAGTCAGCTGCGTAAGGAGCACATCGGTCATCAAGATGCTTCCTTGGCCCTTGACCGCAGGCTCGCCGGAGACGCTTATCTGCCTCTGGACGGGGATCGCGTCGCCGGGTGAGAAAGAGTAGGCGGACAGCGGCAGGAAGGCCAGAGTCGAACCGATGCCAACACCGACCGCGGCCGTCACCGCGACCGCCGCCAGACGGCGCGGACGCTTGCTCTTGGCCGGCATCCTCTCCTCCTGCACCATCGGGGCCCGGGGCCTGATCCCTCGGCGCCCGGGGCGCCACTACGCTAGATCCTAGGTTCGCCTGCAAAGGTTCGGACTTCGCACCTCCACCCACCAGCCAAAACAGGATGTCCATGCCTCAGTCGCGCGATGAGCTGAGGGCGGGGATCGACCCCCTTAGCAACGACGAACTCTCCCGCATGGCCGACGTGGTCAGGGCAGGCTTCAGCGGCGACCTTGCGCGGGCCGAGGCCGGCCTGGCCGATCCCTGTGGCCGTGTCCGGGCAGCGGCGGTTGCCGCCTGTTTGCGCCTGGGCCGACTGGAGCGGCCGACGATAGATGCAGCGCTGGACGACCCCGATGAGGAGGTTCGCCTGGCCGGCGCGAAGGCGGCGGCCAAGACGGGCGGTGATTCGCTCGTTCGGCGCCTGGCCTCGGAGAAGGATCCGCTGGTGGCCGAAGCGCTCATCTTCGCCATGGGCGAACAGCGCGACGAGTCCGCCTACCCGGCGCTTTGCAATGCCGCGCTCGAGCATCCCGACGCTTTGTGTCGAGAGGCGGCCGTGGCCGCTATAGCAAACTTCGAACGGGACGACTCGATCGAAGTGCTCGAGCGGGCAGCCGGGGACAAGCCCGCCATCCGCCGGCGGGTAGCCGTGGCGCTCGCCGCCGTCGACGATGCGCGGGGCACGGACCTTCTGCACCGGCTGGCCGAGGACAGGGACTGGCAGACCCGCCAAATCGCCAAGGAGATCCTCGCCATCGAGGAAGGCGATCGTACCTGACTAGTCGCCGACGGGAACCTGGTTGAGTATTCGGGCCGCCCCGATGACCGAAGCTGTCTCGACCACCACGGAGCGCGTGACCGGAATCGCACACGCATCGCGAACGACGACGTCGAGCCCGCTCGTCAAGGAAGCCCGCCCGACGAGGGTAAGCCCCGTCTCCACCAGATCGTTCGAGATCTCCGGCGGTGCGGCGGTGAGCGCCGAAAGTATCGTCTCCACGATCAGCTTCGCACTTTCGGCACTTGCGTCGTAGATCTCACGCGCCGAAATGGTTGCCTCGGCCTCCCCGCCGGTCTCGGCGTCACGACCCACGACGCGCGCAGAGAGCTCCAAATGCGGGTCGGACAGGTCCAGAAGCGAGAGCTTGAGCTCTTCCAGATCAGAGTCGACCAGGACGATGTTGTAATTGGCCCGCAGATACGCGGAGATGGCATTCGACACAGTGTCACCGCCCACCAGCTCCCAGGAACTCGTCAGCGACTCGCCGAGGGACATGACACCCGCAAAGGTGGTCTGGGCGCCGACGGAGGCGACCATCGAGCCACGAGGGCCTTGGAAATCCAGCAGCGCTCCAACTGCGGCGGCCACCAGCGCGTCCACAAATATCACCGACCCGGCGCCCGCCTTCATCATGGCGGACGCGAGGACACGCTTCTCGGCGGCGGTGCAGAAAATGGGGGCCACCACGCCCAGGTCGGGCTTGCGGAACCTCCCGAAGCCCATCTTGGAGAAGATCATCGAAAAATAACGCTCGGCCATCGAGACGTCCTCGACGCGCCCGTTGCGTATGGGGCGGACCACGTGATGATGGCCCTCGGCACGACCAACGGCGGAAGCGGCGGAGTCCCCCACTTCGACGATCCGGCGTTTCTTGTCGTCGACAAGCGCGATGTTCGCCTCAGCGACCACTTCTTCAGACTGTGCGTCGCACCAGTAAAGGTTGGAGCTGCCGAGATCCAGAGCTACCGACTTAGACAGCCTGCTTCCTTTCCCCATCGTGCGGATAGCGGGTCGCAGCGCGCTTGGACAATGCGCTCATCTGCCGACTGAAGTCGGAGACACTGGTATCCGGCGCTTGGGGACGACGTTCGCGGAGGGCCATCAGCATGCCGATGATCGCCACCGCCGCCACAGGAATTACCCAATAGAGCAGATTCGACATCTTTCACAACTCCTCGATCCGCTTGATCTCGCTAGCGCCCAGGGCCCAGTCGCTATCCCCGCCCCAGTGCTCTTTCTTCCAGATCGGTGATGTCTGCTTCAGCGAATCAATACAGAATCTAGCCGCATCAAAGCCTGCGGCGCGATGCTCCGAGGACACCACCACCAAAACCGTGGATTCGCCCAGTTGACAGGGTCCCAGCCGATGGTGGATCACGATGCGGCGCAAGCCTTCGAAACGCGCCGCGGCCTCCTGGGCGATCCTCTCGAAGGAGGCGAGGACCTGGCTTTCATAGGCCTCGTACTCGAGCAGGGTCACCCCGCTCCTGCCATCGGAGTGGTCCCTGACGTTTCCGGAAAAGAGGACCACCGCCCCGGCGCGCGGATCCTCCGCGAAGGCCATGCACTCGTCGACCGACAGTGGGTCGCTCTGAACTCTGAGCCAAATCGCCTCTCCGGCAATCTCAGCCGTCACCAGGCGTCTCCAATCTGCATCGAGGTCGCACAATTCCTCCCAACAAACTAGCGCCGCCGAAGCGCCGGATACGAGCACGATGAGGCCCGTTGGCGCAGCTAGATGGGATGGGGCGCATTGTAGGAACGTGGATTCTCCGGTATCTTTGAGATCCATGGGCATGCACGGCCTCGAGCCACCCTGGGACGACGAGGGCGACCCTGACGAGAATGACGATCGATCCCTTCGACCACCGCTTCCGCCGTCCGATCGGGTCTGGCGCCATCCAAGCGAAGCAGCCAAGCTATCCGAGATCCCACCGCCGCCTCACAGGCGGCGGCGTAGGCCGCTGTCGATAATTCTCATAGCAGCCGTGATTTTCGTCGCCCTGGCGGCCGGGATCAACGGTGGCGGCGGGCGCTCAGCCACCGGAGGGCAAGGCGGCTCGAAGACAGCCTCCCCCACCACGCAGCCGGCCCTGGCATTGCCCGCAGCGATGGCGCAGAAGGTGGCCACGCTGTCCGCCGCCGTGACCATGGTCCGTCAAACGCCGGGGGCTGCGACCTTCGCCGGCACCTACCTGGGGGCATCGGGATATCTCGTGGTCCCCGCGCGCGGCTTGGCCGTGAACGAGAAGTTTCAGGCACTCGGCCCCAACGGCACCTGGGGCAACGCCGTGGTCGCCGCTGTCGACCCGCTCACCGACGCCGCCATACTCCGTACGGCCATGGCCTCACCCTCCTTCTTGGCCAGCTACATCAAGGACTCGCCGGCCGAAGGATCCATCGCCTTCATCATCTACCACGACTCCAACGGTGCCGGCCGCATCGTCCTGGCCGACGTGATTTCCGCGGGCGAACCGCTCAATGTCTCACAGAAGTACTACATCCCGGACGCCATCCAGATCTCCTATTCGTCGCCTTCCATTCCCCTGGGCTCGCTGGTGCTCGACGCCGAAGGGGACCCAGTCGGCATGGTCGTGAAGGCATCTTCGGGAAATTCCGGCGCTAACGCCTGGGCGACGCCTCTCCCTTCCGTCGGCAGGATCACAAGCCTCGTCGTTCAGCACCGCGGCGTCCTGCATGGATACGTAGGCGTGATCGGGAGCACCGTGACACTGACGGACGGCACCAAATACGCCGCCGGGGTAAAGATCGACTCGGTCGTTCCAGGTTCGCCGGCGGCGGCCGCGAAGTTGCCGGTCGGAAGTGTCATCGTCGCCGTGGACGGCACGGAGGTCCCCTCGCTTCCCGCCCTCCAGTCACTCCTGCTATCCCGAGAGCCGGGGAGCACCGTGCATCTGCAGGTGGACGCCCACGGAGGCATCAGCGACTACGTCGTCGGCCTGGCCAACCATCCATGAGATCGGATACGCGGTTTAGACTCGAGATTCTTGCATTACCCTGGCGGCGACGGCGAAGGGGACCGGTCAACCGAGGCGCTCTATGACTGACAACCCGTTCGGATCAAACCCCTTCGAGACCGTATTCAAAGACCTGATGAAGGTGATGTCCTCTCAGGGCCAGCTGGCGCTTTCGGTGGCTGAGCAACTTGCGATGCCCCTGGCGGCCGGCGAAGGAGGGGACGTAAATCCCGATCCCCAGGTGCGCATGCGCCTAGAGCCGCTCGCGGAACTGGCACAAAGGGAGCTGGGCACTGACTCTTTGATCGCGGACGGCGTCGAAAGCGGCCCGCGAACCATCGAGGTGGTCTCGCCGGCCGAATTCGCCAGACGCACTCTCACCGAACTTGCCCCGCTTATCCAGCGCGCCGAGCAGATGTCGCGGCAGATGCCCGCGCCTCCCACCCTCCCGGGCGGAGAGTCGTTGGAGGTCGCAGGGATACCGCTCTCCCAGATGGCGGGGATGATGGGGCCGATGATGACGGGCCTGAACGCGGGCTCCTGCATCGGACACCTCGCCAAGGAGGTCCTCGGGACCTACGACATCGCACTACCTCGTGACAAGAAGCAGATACAGGTGGTTCTGGCCAACGTGAGTTCGTTCGCCGGCGAATGGAGCCTCGACCTCGATGCAGTAGTGCTCTGGCTGGCGTTGAATCAGCTGAGCATGCAGGCGCTGATCAACCTGCCTCATATTGCCAAAAAGGTGCGCTCCATGATCGAGGAGCACTTCGCCGCAGCCGCCCAGACCGGTGAGGCCCTGGCTTCCAAGCTCTCGGAGCTGGACCCATCCGATCCTTCGACGCTCGAAAAGCTGAGCAGCGACCCGTACGCGCTCATAGGCATCGAGCTTTCGGCAGCGCAGGAGGCAAACCTGCGGGAGTCCCGCAGCTACTTCGCCGTCATCTCCGGAATCGCGGACTTCGTGACGTCTCGCGCGGCCCGCAAGCTCATGGGCAACTTCGAGCCGATCACCGAAGCGCTCAGACGGAGGCGCTTGGAGACGCGCGAAGGCGAAGACCTCTTCCGCAAGCTGTTCGGCATCGGCCTTGACGCTGCCACGTACGAACTCGGACACCGGTTCATCTTCGGTCTCGTGGAGAGAAACGCCGAGGAGACGCTCGCCAAGGTCATTGCCGACGAGAGGGCTTTCCCCACGCCCAACGAGGTAGAGGCGCCCGGACTCTGGCTCGCACGTTTGGAGTCGCTCACCTGATCACCCCTCGAGCCGGCTCGGCTTACATCGCCAGCTGACCGGGACACGCTCCGGGTGTAGAGCTAATAAGTCGGGGAGCGTGGACTGTCAGCGGATCGGTGGAAAGCTTCTCTCGCCGAAGAGGGGACTTCCGACCCAATTAGTAATGCCGGGCCGCGAATAAAGGGCGCCATGCATGGTGCCGATTAAGCAGGCATGGATAAGCCACACAATCCACGCCGTCCCGACAAGCACGCCGACGAGTTGGCCAGCAGCGAGGTCCGAGACCCCTCCACGCAACCAGGTGTCGCCGACCCGGATCCATTCTCCGACTTCAGCGACTTCGAAATATCCCTCCTCGAAGGTGCCGACCTTGCCGGGGCAAGCATCCCAGAGGACGAAGACAACGAGTGGTTCCTGACCAGCTTGTCCACCGACAGAGAACCCGAGCCCCTCGATAGTCAAGAAGCCGACGAGGACATCGTACTCTGGCATGTTCCGACCGACGAGGACGAAGAGGAGCTCCCCTTCGAGAGGTATATGCGATCCTTTGGGGGAGAGGCCGCCGAGACTTCGGAGTCCGACTTCGCCTGGGACTCTTCGTCGTATTCGGCTTGGGAGGATGCCCCGGGCTCGTGGAGCATCGACGAAGTCGACTCCCAGCCCAGCATGGTCTTCCGCTTCGAGGAGCCCGAGGCGGAGCCGATGGTGGCCGAGTCCTACCAGATCGAGGAGCCCGAGGCGGAGCCGATGGTGGCCGAGTCCTACCAGATCGAGGAGC
>JAKAOC010000416.1 GCA_021823385.1 Actinomycetes bacterium | reverse complement strand
CGGCTCTTGTTCATAGTTGTCCCTAAGGAGTGAGATGGAGGCGGCCGAAAAGGACACGTCCTATTCCATCGGTGAGGCGCTGGCGCTCCTACAAAAGGAGTTCCCTGACGTCTCGATCTCCAAGATCAGGTTCCTGGAGTCAAAGGGGCTTATCGCGCCCGAGCGGACCGCGGCCGGCTTCCGCCGCTTCTCTCAGGCGGACATAGATCGCCTGGTCGCAATCCTCAAGCTCCAGCGTGACCAGTATCTGCCGCTCGCGGTTATCCGCGAGCAATTCACTGGGGAACCGGAAGCTCGGCGTGGTGGCCGTCGTGGCAGGACCGGAGCCCGGGCCCGCCAGGATCAGCCCAGCCTTGGCCTCGACGGTGAAGATCAGGTGGAGGTCGAAGTTGAGGATCCGGAGACTGCCTCTCGGCCCCCGATGCCCGAGCCGCGAGCGCTACGGGTGGTCCAGGACCTAGACCCCGATCCCGAGCCGCCTTCCAGCGAGCCGGCCGAGGCAGGCCCCGCCGCACAGGACGACCAAGAGAAGGCACTTGCGCCGACCCTCTCGCAGGAGTCCGGACTCGAGCTGCTGGTCGCTTCCACGGCGACCGCCTTTGCCCATGTGCCCTTGGTGCCTGCCCAGGAGTTGAACCGTCCGCCCACCGCCCCGGCCCAGACCGTACAGGACAGCGAGCCGCCTCAGACCGAGCCCGGCGAGGCCGAAGCCCCCTCGGCCGGGCAGTCCCGAGGACGCAAAGGGCGCAAGCGGTCCAAGGACGACGGGGCGGTCGAGGAAGCGCCGGAGGCGCCGGTGGAGGTGACCGGCAACCTGACACCACGCGACTTCATTGCCCAGGCGGGGATCAACGCCGCGTTCCTCGCCGAGCTCGAGCTGTACGGGATCGTCAAGCCCACCAAGGAACACGGCGTGCTTACCTACGACGCTGAGCTCGTCGAGCTGGCCAGGGTGGCAAAGAGCCTCGACGCCTTAGGACTCGGGCCCAGACACCTCAAATCCCTGCGGGTATCCGTCGAGAAGGAGTTCGGGCTCATCGAGCAGCTTGTCGCCACCCAGCTCGGAGCCGGCGGAACACGGGCCAAGCGCAAGGCCGCTGAGACGGCACGGGCGCTCGAGGAGCAGTCGGAGCGATTCCGCCGCCAATTGCTCGCCCTGCTCGTCTCCGGGTTGATCGGCGACCGGTCCTAGAGCGCCGCTTCGGTCCACCCACCAGAGGCGATTTGGCACTAGGCTATTGCCATGGTAGAAGTCGAGCTGTCTTCTGTGAGGGTCGACCTTCGATCCAACACGCCGCTCATTCTGCTGCGCGAAATTGCCGAGCCGCACCGGAGTCTGCCCATCTTCATAGGCGCCCCGGAGGCGACGGCGATCGCCATGGCGCAGCGCGGTTACGAGGCCCCGCGCCCGCTCACCCACGACCTCGCACTCGAGCTGGTTGGCCGTCTGGGCGGCAGCATCGAGCGAATCGTGGTCGTCGACCTGATCGAGGCGACTTACTACGCGGACATCCACCTGGTCGGCCCCTTGGGAAAGACCGTGGTTTCCGCTCGTCCTTCCGACGCGGTGGCCCTCGCCATACGCGCCCAGGTTTCGATTTTCGTGGCTGACGACCTGATGGCGCGAGAGGGCGTGGTAGTGCAGGAGGAGGAGACCTTCGAGGACAATCTCGAGGTCGAGGGCCCGGAGGCGGAGGTTCTGGACGAATTCCGCGAGTTCCTCAACAACATCTCCCCGGAGGATTTTTCCTAGCCCGAATGACCCGCTCTGCGGGCTCCAGGCGTGACCGGAGAAGCCCTATCGGGGTCCTGGGCGCAAAAAGTTTGTCTTGCACCGGCGAAATTCCACCTTTGCAACTAAAGGCAAGCCCAGGGTGGTTCGAAAGCTGTAGTAACATTAGGAACGTTTTTGACGTTTAGCAGGGGACACTCTGAAGTGAACCAAACCAGCGAGGCCGGCGGATACAGCGGCCTGCAGGCCGCGAAGATCGTCGGCATCAGCTATCGCCAGCTCGACTACTGGGCGCGCACCGATCTCATCCGACCATCGATCGCCGATGCGCACGGCAGCGGCTCGCAACGCAAGTACTCCTATGAGGACCTCATCCGTCTCAAGCTGGTCAAGAGACTCATCGACAACGGGCTCGCCCTGCAGGGCGTGCGCCGAATGGTCGAGTCGATCGCCAAGATCGAGGGCATGAACCTGGCCAACGCCGGGCTGGTCTTCTGCGGCGGGTCCAAGTCGGTGCTGGCGCGGGACGAAGAGAACCTCGTCGATGTCATGCGTGGCAACCAGATGATGTTCGGCATGGTGCTTTCGCTCAATGACATCAAGAGCGAGCTCGAGAACGAGATCGTATCCATCTCGGAATTCCGCCAGGCCGCGGAGTCGGCCGCCGAAGAGCCGCAAACCTCAACGGTTGCCGCCACCCCCAGCTGAATCCGGGTTCAGGCCCGGCCCCATCCACTCACCGCGATGATCGGGCAGCTTGGTGCAACGGCCAGGCAGCTTGGGTATTGTTGATCCGGTGGACATAAAGTACAGCTTCCTGAATTCGTATCACAGGCGCCTCGGCGCCAAGATGGTCCCCTTCGGCGGATGGGAGATGCCGCTCGCCTATCCGGCCGGCACGGTTGCCGAACACCTGGCTTGCCGCTCCGACGCCGTGGTCTTCGACGTCTCCCACCTCGGAACGGTTCGCCTGCAAGGGGCGGGTGCCTTCGAGACGTTGCAGCGCAGCTTCACAAACGACCTCAACAAGATCGGCCCGGGGCGCGCGCAGTACACGCATCACCTTGGGCAGGATGGATCGGTGGTCGACGACATCATCGTCTGGTGGGTCTCTCAGGACCGTTTCGACGTCATGCCGAACGCCTCGAACACTGCATCGGTGATCTCCTCGATCGGCGGCACTGACGTGACCGCGGAGAGGACGGTGCTCGCCGTTCAAGGCCCCGCCGCGCGTTCCAAGCTCAGCGGTGTCTTTCCCGCGGCAGCCGAAGTGGGCAGGTTCCGTGTCGCCGAGCTCGAATTCGATGGCACGCCTGTCGTGGTTGCAGGGACCGGCTACACCGGCGAGGACGGCTTACAGACCCACGTAGCC